>CAZAJH010000049.1:0-10103 GCA_964485385.1 uncultured Flavobacterium sp. | reverse complement strand
GTAATAGTGTAAGTACCCGAAGGAGTGTTTGGAGCAACAGTTAAGTTACCATCTACATCGATGCTCAATGGTCCGTTTGAACCTGGCGTAACATCTGTTGTAGCAATTGTTGCAGCTAAACCATTTAGGGTATCATTCCCTAAAACACTTCCTGCTGGTGTTGGTGTTGCTCCTGAAGCTACCGTTGTAGCAGGATCATCCACTGCATCAATTGGGTTTGCCACAATTACTGTTGCAACCGCCGTATCACAATTCGCTGGAACTGCTCCTGTCTCACATAATTCGTAAGTAATAGTGTAAGTACCCGAAGGAGTGTTTGGAGCAACAGTTAAGTTACCATCTACATCGATGCTCAATGGTCCGTTTGAACCTGGCGTAACATCTGTTGTAGCAATTGTTGCAGCTAAACCATTTAGGGTATCATTTCCTAAAACACTTCCGGCTGGAGTTGGTGTAGCTCCTGAAGCTATTGTGGTAGCAGGATCATCCACTGCATCAATTGGGTTTGCCACAATTACTGTAGCTGTAGCTGTGTCGCAGTTGGCTGGTGAAGCCGTTTCACAAAGTTGATAGGTTATGTTATAAGTTCCAGAAGGAGTATTGGCAGCAAGAGTTAAATCACCATTAGCATTTATACTCAATGGTCCAGTTGTAATAGGTGTAACATCAGTATTTGAAGTTGTAACTGAAGAACCATTTAGTGTGTCATTAGCAGTTACATTTTGAACTACCGTTGGTGTTGCTGATGATGGCAAGGTGGTTGGTCCATCATTTACCGCATCAATAACATTGACTGGAGATGGCGTTACAATGGAAATATTATTTCCAGATACATTATCCGTTTGATCACCAGAAATAGTGGCTGTATTGGCACATCCTGATTGGCTTGTTACTGTTGCTACTATATCCAATGTAGCAGATGCTCCATTATTTAGGGTTCCAATTGACCAAACTCCTGTTACACTATTGTATGAACCTGTAGATGGTGTTGCTGAAACAAATGTGTAACATGTTGGCGACAACAAATCATTAACAACGGTATTGGTAGCGTTTATTGTTCCATTGTTGGTGGCGGTCAATGTAAAAGTAACATTACTTCCTACAAACGGCGTCGCGTTATTCACACTCTTAGTCACGCTTAAATCGGCACAACCTAAGGTAATATTTAAGTTTGAGTTTAAACTAACAGCTCCCCAACCCCATGTGTTAATGGATCTAACATTTCCAAAATCATCACATTGTGCACCATTGGTATCATTGCCTGATACTGCTGGTGCGGGAGTTAGAAAAGTTGGATTCCCATTTCCATTCCATGCATGGGAGGGAGATAGTCTTCCAACAAATGAATTATCAACACCTCCTACCGCTATATTATTGGCTTGAGTTGATAAAGTAGGTGATGTATCACAAGTAGCTCCAACTGCTGTCAACAGTGTATCATCCCAATACATAGTAGCATTGGTAAGAAACAAAGGCGCTTCAATTCCAACTCGAATTCCATTTGAATTTAATTCCGCATCATACAGCGGTAAATTGAATCTTCCTCTCAGCAAGGTTAGTGCGATATTGAAATTTGTACCAGACGGAACAGGAACTCCCTGTCCATTTAGTCCGTCCCAAGCAATTGTATTGTTTCCGGGCGAAACATTAAAAGCTTCTAAAATCCTATCTGGACCTGGTACTTGGTAACCCGCTATTCCATCTAAATCAAGCAGCAATCGAACATCACCAGATGAAGTAGTATTGTAATTAAAAGTGTAAGGACCACAACCCGAAACGGCTGGATTGAGAAAAGTGGGCGCTACTGGTAGTGGCGATAGAGGAAACAGAGCTGCATCAGGAATATTTAGAAACACTCTGTAACCATTAGTTAGTGTTGGACCTGTTGCAGCATTTATGGATCTTCTACCTATAGTCCAGTTGGTCTGTGCAGGATTAACCCCATAGCTATTAACTGCAACTTCAAATGCAATTGGTCGGAACCCAGTTTCAAAATCTATTCTTACAATTACTTGATCAGAAGTATAGGAAAAAAAGACAGGCTCGGCAGTGGCCGAACTAACAATAGTATATGGATCTGCAGCACTGGTTGGGGAAACAGCCACCAAACCCCACTTTTCAGATGAAACTCTACCGGGACGTCTGGTATATTGACCCAAACCATTTGGAACATTATCTGCTACAGTAAAATCAAATAAAGGAGCTAAACTTCTGGTTCCTGCTGCTATGGGCGTATTTGCATTGGTACCTCTAAAATATTCTATCCAATATTCACCTGCAGCTGTTGGATTAAATACCAATGGTGTGTAACCCGTAGGAACAGTACCTGCTATATTAGGACCCGCATTAGCTTGAGCAAAAGTAGTTATTCTTCCTCCAGAAGCTCCTGTTTCATCCCAACGACCCGAAGCAACAACGCCTCCTGCTGGGATAGCACCAATAGGGTTTACAGTTCTAATTCTCCACCATAAGTTGGTTAGACGAGTTGGTGAGGCCGCAACATACGTATACCAATCAAAACCAAAGTAAAAACTTTCATTGGTAGAATTAATTAAAAACTTCACCCTGTTGTCATCGGGACAATTGAAATAGGAACCCGATATCAGAGCGCCTGTTTCATTTGAAGTTAATAATGCAGTTATACTTGTTGCTGGATTTGGAGAAACTTGTGGCGTACCTTCAGCATAACCATTAAGAGTAAAAAAATTGATCAACAATAACAAAAACGAGCCAATCAAAAATTTAGTAGGAGTAGTTCTATTCATAATCTGAATATTAAGAAAATAAGTAATAATAAACTTGGGGCAAAATTATAAAATAAATTTGTAATATTATTAGAATTAATACTACAAATTTTTGGTTAAATATTCTTTTTGTCTATAAAAAAAGGTATTTCATCTATGAATTTCCTTTAAAAACGTCGGCTAACGCAACCACACTATTGACTTTTAATTTTTCGAAAATTCTATTTTTGTAAGTACTTACTGTAGACATTTTTAAATCAAGCTTGTTCGAAATTTCCAGATTTCCTTCTCCATCTACCAAAAGCTTGGCTATTTCAAACTCCCTGTTGGATAACAACTCTAGGGGACTTCCCACCTCTTTCGATTTAACACTTGTAGAGAGTTTGGATTTTATCGACTCACTGTAAAAAAACCCTTTCTCTAAAAGCTGCTTGAGGGCTAACTCCATTTTTTCTTCCGAGCAAAATTTGTTTAAAAATCCATCTGCACCATTTTGGATATAACGTAATCCATATTGCTTTTCTTCGTGAGATGAAAAAACTAAAATTTTTACGTCGGGTTGCCTATCTTTTATTTCTCGCATCATTTTGATATTTTCAACTCCATTTATGTTTATGTCCAAAAAGATGACATCAAAAGAAACACGTTGAATCAAATCCAATACTGATGGGTAATTTTCACATTCATAAACTGTGTATGAAGCGAACCTTTCGTTGAGAAACAACTTCACTCCTTTTCGAACTACAAGATGATCATCTAGTATCAGTATGCTGTTATATTTACCCATATCAAATTATTTTGGGCAAATATATGACATAATCAAAGAACTTAAAAAAAGCCTCAAATAATGAGGCTCAATAGAAATACAGTTAAAAAAACTATTCTCTTCATTCACAATAGCTTTGTCTTTCTCCACCACATTTAATGTTGTTGCTACACCATATTCATTCACCATTGTCATTTTGAATGTGTCTTTTTCGGCTAACGTTCTGGAAACAAATCCGTTGAAATTGTTGTATGAAACGTTCATTTCTTTCAAATTATTCAATCTTTCCAATTCAAACGGAATAGAACCAACCAAGTTGTTATCAAACAAAACCAGAGACTCTAAAGTTTTTAAATTGGCAACACTTGGACTCAATTTACCCGAAAATTTGTTGCTATTTAATTGCAATACTTTAATACTTTTCAAAGCAAATAATTCGGCTGGAAGTTCACCTGTTAACTGGTTGTTGTAAAGTGACAATAATTCGAGTTTATCTAATTTACCAATGGTAGTAGGAATAGAACCTGATAAGGTATTCATAAACAACTCAATCGTTACGAGATTAGTTGCGTTAGAAATTGATGCTGGAATAGAACCCGATAATTGATTAAAAGACAAATTCAAAACCTGTAATGATTTCATATCACCAATTGAAGCCGGTATAACACCAGTCAATTCATTTTTGAAAAAATTAACAACTCTTACATTTTTGAGTCCGCCTATTTCTGATGGCAATGTGCCTTTTAGATTGTTGTTAGACAAATCCAGTTCAACTACTTTGTTGTTCTCTACTTTCACACCAAACCAATTCGAAACTGGTTGAGTAAGGTCCCATTTATTGTTCCAACTAGAACCATTGGTAGCCTTGTATAAAGAAATCAATATTGATTTTTCAGAATTAGAAACTTCAGCAAAAGAGATTGATGAAATTAGGAAAGCGGTTAAAAGAATAATTTTTTTCATGGTTATTTCGATTTGGTGATGTAAAATAACACCTATTTTCGTTTATGTGCAAATAAAATCGTTGAAATGAATTTTTATATTTTTTTTAAAGATTTTTTCTTACAAATGTTTTATTATTTTTAGCTAAAACCGAAACTTTATTTATTTTTTTTTTACATTTGATTTACTAACCAATAAATCAATGTAATTATGTCTTTTAACCTTATTGCTGTTTTGGTAGCTTCATTAGCTACTTTGCTTGTTGGATTTGTATGGTACAATCCCAAAGTATTCGGAACCATTTGGATGAATGAAACCGGAATGACCGAAGAAAAAGCCAAACAAGGAAACATGTTGAAAATCTTCGGATTTACCATATTGTTCTCTTTGATGATTTCTTTTATTATGCCTACTATTGTTATTCATCAGATGGGAGCATACGGAATGATTGGTGGTGAAATCCACAAAGCTTTACCATCCTACACCGCATTCATGGCTGATTATGGCGATGCTTTTAGAACCTACAAACACGGGGCTCTGCATGGTTTTATTTCGGGAATTTTCATTGCTCTTCCAATTATAGGAGTAAACGCGATGTTTGACCAAAAATCATGGAAACTCATTTTTATCAATGCAGGTTATTGGATTGTAACCCTTACGATTATGGGAGCCATTATTTGCGGTTGGAAATAATTTAACATTTAATTATATAACTATCGCTCTACATTTGTGGGGCGATTTTTTTGTTTTGGAAGGAATAACATTTACAGTTTACAACTCGGTTACACAACTACCTACTCCGTGGAATGACGTTGCGCAAAGCAATGTTTTTTTACAAACCCCTTATTTGAATGTTTTAGAAGAGTCGGCTCCAGTAAACATGCAATGCTTTTACATTGCTATCTTCCAATACAATGAACTTATTGGTGTCTCTTTGGCCCAATACATTGATGCCAACAAACTCGAATCATTTGGTGAACGAGACAAATGCATGAAAACCGCAGTTCGCAATTTCATGTTCAAAAACTTTGCCTCTCATGTGCTCTTTATTGGCAACAACATGATCACTGGGCAAAATGGTTATGCGTTTAGTATTCCCGTCGATTTTGAATACATAAGCAAAATTTTGGTCGAAAGCGCCAAAGAAATAACAGCTTATTTTAAAAAGAAAGGTGTAAAAATTCACTTGGTTACTTTCAAAGACTTTTACGATGATTGCTCGATTGAACTCAAGAAACACTACTTTTCATCTTTTTATGAATACAATGCACAACCCAATATGATATTGTATTTGCCTGAAAATTGGAAAAACAGTACCGATTACCAAGCCGCTTTTGCCAAAAAATACCGCGATCAGTACAAAAGAGCCCACAAAAAAATTGATGGTATAGCTGTACGCGAATTAGCTGTTGAAGAAATTCAACAACACGAAGAAACCATTTACAACTTGTATCACTATGTAGCCAAAAACGCGCCTTTTAATAGTTTTTTTCTGTCGAAAAATCATTTCTCAACAATGAAAAAACAGTGTGCGAATCACTTCCTTTTATTTGGCTATTTTTTAGACGAAAAACTAGTAGGTTTTCATACTTTATTACTCAATGGAACTGTTCTTGAAACTTATTTTTTAGGTTATGATAGCGAAGTGCAAAAGGAAAATATGTTGTACCTGAACATGCTCTACAACATGACTGAGTTTGGTATTGAAAAAGGATTCAAGCGAATTATTTTTGGCCGTACTGCTCTAGAAATCAAGAGTTCAATTGGTGCTGTTCCAGTAACAATGTCTGGCTTTTTATTCCACACAAATAGCATTATCAATCGTTACCTTCACAAAATTGTACCGCGACTCGAACCTGTTGTAATTTGGCAACAACGTCATCCGTTTAAGTAACACCCACGCAAGAAGTTGCATTTTTGAACCAAAAGTTTACTATATTAGTAAAAAAAATGCTGTTCGAATTTGGCTTTTATTCTTCACTCCTTCTGATTCCTTTTGCACAAGGAATTATATACAGTGCTTTACTTCTAATAAAAGCTTTTAAAACAGACGACAAATCCAATTATTGGTTAAGTATTTTCTTGTTGTTGTGCAGCTTGTTCATTGCACCTTGGATGCTCGGATTTGCTGGTTGGTATGACAATCAACCGTACCGTGATATCTTATTTTATACGCCCTTTCAGCAATTGTATTTTATGGGTCCGGTGATTTATTTCTACACGCAACGTTTGTTGAATCCTTCGTTTCGATTGACCAAGAGCGATGTTTGGCACTTTGTTCCTGGAGTTCTGTATTTACTTGTTATTGCTGGCCTTTGGGTGTATGACAAGTTTATTTTTGAGGACTATTATTTTTACAAAGACCAAGCCGACAAAGACTTCGATGATTGGTATCAGTATTCGGGTTTTGCCTCGATGACCATTTATTTTGCTATGAGTATTTGGTATTACAACAAGTACCAAAGGCTCATTGTGCAAGTAACAAGTAATGCAGATAAATTACTTTTTCGGTGGATTCGCAATTACCTGTTTGCCTTTTTAAGCATGATTTTGATTCGGATAGTTTTTACCTTGCTTAGTGCTGTTTTTCCGCAACTCGAATCGTATCAAGGTACTTGGTGGTTTTTCTTGATGTTTGCTTTGGTTTTGTATTATATTGCTGTAACGGGTTACTCCAATGCTGTTCGGGCTAAAATTCCGTTTCAAATGTCGGTTTTCAACAGCAATCCTATTCTACTTGCAGCAACAGCAAGCACTGCATCAGAGGAAGAAAACACTATCGATATTGAGCACGAACTTTCTGAAGTTGTCGTGTCACCAGAAATAGAAAATTGGAAAAATCAAATTGAAAGCATCTTACTAGCTGAAAAGTTATATCAAAATCCAGAACTGACCTTGACAGACTTAGCCAAACGATTAAATACAAATACAGCCGTAATTTCAAAAGCTATCAATCAAGGTTTTCAAATGAATTTTAATGACTTAATCAACAATTACCGTGTTGAAGCCGTAAAAAAATTAATTCAAAAAGGCGAACATCATAAATCTACTTTACTTGGTTTGGCTTTTGATTGCGGCTTCAATTCCAAGGCCACTTTTAATCGAGCCTTCAAAAAAAATACTGGAATTGCTCCCAAAACGTACACAACTACCATTTGAGCCGTTACATTCAATGCTCCTCAAACCGCTATTTTACTGCCTTTTTGAGTCAATTATAATTTGATACTTGTTCTTTTGGACTCAAATTATAATTTGAAGCGTCTGGCTTTCATTTGTGGCGCAATTTTGTCTCAGTTATTAATCATAAAAATTATTATCATGAAGACAATTTTAGCAGTATTAACCACAATGCTCCTCGTTTCCTCTTGTGGTGTTTTAGGTTCATTAAACTCCAATACCTCAATTAAACCAAATGAAAGTTTTGTTTTGGGAAACAACACACACGGCAGTTTTAAAACCCATTTAAAAAATGAAGGTGTAACGGTATTAAAAGTGTATCAAGCTCCTATTGATGGCGGCACTCACAGCCCCATTTTTATTCAACCTCAAGAAACAGCTTTTGTCAAAACCGAAAAAAATACGGCTTTAATAATTGAAAATACGGGAAGTGAATATGCCTCAGTGACACTCAAGGTAAAAGGCGATTTGAATCTGGGAATGACTTACAATTAAAAGTTTCAATCATCAATCATTAATCATTTAAAAACAGTAGTATGAAAAAAAATTGTTTAACTATTGCCGTTGCACTGATTTGTTTTGTAGCAACCGCACAACTCAAAGGATCGGGAAAAACCATTACCAAAAACTTTGCATTTACTGAGTTTGATAAAGTCTATTTTGAAGATGTAGACGGAAAACTAGAGGTTGAAATTGGCAAAACGTGGAGTATTACGGTCACAATCGACGACAATTTAGCACCCTTGCTCTCCTTTACAGAAAATCGATCTGAGCATGAATTGACCGTTTTTTTGAAAGGAAACAAAAACAACAAAATGTACATTGAAGACACCCACATCAACATCAAAATCACACTTCCCGAAGCATCGGTTATCCGAAATAATAGCAATGCAACCTTGCTGGTTACGGGACTATACGGCCGCTATTTCCGCTTGGAAAATTTCAGTAATGCTACTTCAAAAGTAACCGGCACTATTGATGAATTGGAAGTAAAAAATACAGGAAATGGCACTGCCAATTTGGGCGAACTCCAAGCCAAAAAAGCCACTGTTATTTGCAGAGGCAATGGTAATGTGGTAACAAATGTTTCAAATGAAATTATTGCAACTGTTTCTGGAAATGGCAATGTAGTCAACAAAGGAAATGCTTCATTTGACAGTCGCTCGTCTCGCCAGGGAAACGGGAATTTACTGAAATAATAATTAAAAAATCAATATCATGTTTACAAAAATAATGTACAAAATCACTCAACCCATTTTACTCCCTTTTTGGTGGCAGGAGGTACTGCTTTTAGTGCCCAGAATAATTGGTGGTTACTTACTTACAGTTGAATTTGGCGCACCAAAATTTGGTTTGCCCTGGTCGCCCGATGAAAACAACTTAAACCTTTTTGAAGTGGTGTTTTGGTTTCCCAATGACGTGGCTGAATATGGTGGAATTTTTGCTGCTTTTCCTGCTTTTTTTGCTTGGATGGGTGCGTTTAGTGAAGGAGTTGGAGGCATCCTTTTACTACTCGGATTGCAAACACGAATAGCATCATTTTTACTAATGTGTACGATGTTGGTAGCACTATTTATGCAACAATGGCATCAAGGAATTTGGAATATGTTGCCCGCTATGGGTTTTTTATGGATTGCCCTATTTTACTTGATTTTGGGATCGGGCCGCTTTGGAATTGATTTTCTGATAACAAAAAAAATACAAAAATTATGAAACAAATCATGGTACTTATCGCAATTGTTACCACTATGTTATTGAGTAGCTGTGTACAAAAAACCTACAAA
Source organism: uncultured Flavobacterium sp. (assembly GCA_964485385.1). GTDB lineage: Bacteria > Bacteroidota > Bacteroidia > Flavobacteriales > Flavobacteriaceae > Flavobacterium. Next base: position 690 of record CAZAJH010000049.1, on the reverse strand, counting down.
CGAACGGTTGCCATTACTGTAGACGTTTCGGCAGTAGACAACATACAAACGGTGGGTTTACGTGGAAATGGGAAACCACTGAGTTGGGAGACCGATTATCCGATGCAAGAAGTGGTCAAAGACAGTTTGTATCAAGCAATTATCACTACCGAAACAGGCTATTTAGTCGCGGAAGGAAAATGTACCGTCAATGGAGCTTTCGAATTGCAAAACAAACCCAATCGCAGCATAGTGTTTGATACTACAAAAGACACCACTTTTGTGCATTTTGTTTTTGATAAAGAATGATTACTTGGCTTTTAGAAGATAATATCCGTAAATGGCTAAAATAAATTCGCCCAAAAAGCCAAACAAAAATAGCAAAGAAGGAATTCCATCTGTAAGTAGGCTGATTGCTCGACCAAATGCCAAACCAAACATAAACAAAGCATTGGATAGCGTGGCTGCTCTCCAATAACTTGGGTTGCATAGTGCATAACACCAAAACCCAGCAAAAGCCAAATACAAACCCATGATAGCCTTGAACAGGTTGTTCTCGTCGGTGGAATTGGGTTGTATTTCGAAAAGTAAATCAGGTTGAAAACCGTAGACCAAAGCGGCCACAAACACCACTGGAATGGAGATGTAGAAGTGTAAGTTTTGAGGGAGTTTTCCTTTCATGAGCTAAAAGTACGAAAAATAGCTGTTGAA
>CAZAJH010000048.1:0-10168 GCA_964485385.1 uncultured Flavobacterium sp. | reverse complement strand
ACCAATTTCGTCTAACAACACCAAACTTCTCTCTGAAATGTTGTTCAAAATAGAAGCCGTTTCGTTCATCTCCACCATAAAAGTAGATTCACCCATAGAAATATTATCGCTTGCGCCAACTCGCGTAAAAATTTTATCGACAACACCCATTCTAACGCGTTCAGCAGGAACAAAACTTCCTATTTGAGCCAACAAAACGATCAAAGCCGTTTGCCTTAATATGGCCGATTTCCCCGACATATTTGGCCCAGTAATCATAATCATTTGCTGGGTATCACGATTTAAAAAAACATCATTCGCCACATAAGGCACATCAATTGGAAGTCGTTTTTCAATTACGGGATGTCGGCCGTTAACAATTTCCAGATCGAACGAATCATCTAAAACAGGACAAACGTAATTGTTTTCAATAGCCAATTGTGCAAACGCAGTTAAACAATCCAACTGTGCAACCAAATTAGCATTGAGTTGAACGGGTTTGATGTAGGTAGCTATCCAAGTTGTTAATTGCTCAAAAAGCTGGCTCTCAATTTGCTGGATTTTTTCTTCAGCTCCTAATATTTTAGTTTCGTACTCTTTTAATTCCTCTGTTATGTAGCGTTCTGCATTGACCAAGGTTTGTTTGCGAATCCACTCCGCAGGCACTTTGTCTTTGTGTGTGTTTCGAACTTCAATGTAATACCCAAATACATTATTGAACGAAATTTTCAAAGACGAAATTCCGGTTCGCTCAGACTCACGCTTTTCAATATTTTCTAAAAACTCTTTTCCAGAAAACGATATACTGCGCAACTCATCTAACTCTGGATGAACACCAACCGCAATGGCGTTTCCTTTTGAGATAGCAACGGGCGCATCGGGATTTAGTGTTATTTTTATTTTTTCTCTCAATAATTCGCAGGCATGCAAACTATCGCCAATTGCGCGTACTGCCTCTTGTTGACTCGCTAATGCTGTGGTCTTAATCGGAATAATAGCATCTAGCGAATCTTTCAAATAAATAACTTCGCGAGGAGAAATTTTTCCGGTTGCCAATTTTGAAATCAAACGCTCCAAATCGGAGATTTGCTTAATCTGATATTGAATGTGTTGTAAAATTTCTTGATTCTCCTTAAAATAGGTAACTACTTGATGCCGATGACGGATTTTTAAGTTGTCTTTCAAAGGCAACGCCAACCAACGTTTTAACAATCGCGAGCCCATTGGTGAAAGTGTTTTATCAATCACATCCAAAAGCGTTACTGCATTTTGGGCATTGCTATGATAAAGCTCTAAATTTCGGATTGTAAATTTATCCATCCACACGTAGCTATCCTCTGCAATACGTTGAATATTGGAGATGTGTTCGATTTTGTTGTGTTGGGTTTCTGACAAATAATACAATATTGCACCCGCTGCTATGATTCCGTTGGGCAAATCTTCAATGCCAAAACCTTTGAGCGATTTGGTTTGAAAATGTTGCGTTAGCGTTTGAAAAGCATAATCTTCTTTAAATACCCAGTCCTCAATAAAAAAAGTATTGAAATCGGCTCCAAATTTGTCTTTAAACAGGTTTCGATTGTTTTTTTCAATCAAGATTTCACTGGGTTGAAAATTTTGTATTAATTTATCAATGTACTCATCGTTGCCCTGAGCCACCAAATACTCTCCAGTAGAAACATCCAGAAATGCGATTCCGTTTAGGGTTTTAGAAAAATAGATAGCTGCTAAAAAATTATTGGATTTGGATTGCAACACCTCATCATTGATTGCTACTCCGGGCGTTACTAATTCTGTCACACCGCGTTTTACAATTGTTTTGGTCATTTTGGGATCTTCCAACTGGTCGCAAATTGCCACCCGCAAACCGGCTTTTACCAACTTAGGCAGATACGTATTTAAAGAATGATGCGGAAAACCTGCTAGAGCCGTCTCTGTATCTGAGCCGGCACCACGCTTGGTTAAAACGATACCTAAAATTTTGGCCGTTCGAATGGCATCCTCTCCAAACGTTTCATAAAAATCGCCCACTCTAAATAGCAAACAAGCATCGGGATATTTGCGTTTGATCTCGTTGTACTGTTTCATCAAAGGGGTTTCCTTCACTGTAGTTTCTTTCGCCGCCAAGGATTCGATTTTTAAAATGAGTGTACGAAATTAAATATTTAAAATTAAAATTCACCATTAACATTTCATTTAATAAAAATTTAAATTTCATTACAAGAGTTGGATTTCTTTTTGTATACATTTGTTTGAACTTAAAAACCAAAAAAAATGAAAAGAATAGCATTATTAGTTGTTTTGACTGTTTTTGCAGCAGTATCCACACAAGCACAAGCAACCAAATCAAAAGCCAAAAAAACCAAAGCAAAAGCCAATGTCGCCAAGGTAGAAACACCTAAACTACCTCAAGTAGAAGGAGCAGGAATGGTCTTTGAAAACGAGACCATCGATTATGGAACCATTCAACAACACTCAAATGGGGAACGTGAATTTGTTTTTACCAACAACGGAAATAAACCACTCATTATCACCAGCACTCAAGGCTCTTGTGGTTGTACAGTTCCAACGACGCCAAAAGACCCAATTGAACCAGGACAAAAAGGAGTTATTGGTGTCAAATACGCGACAGACCGAGTGGGTCCATTTACCAAAAATGTAACCGTAAAATCAAATGCTGTCGGGCAAGAAACCAAAGTAATTACCATCAAAGGAAATGTGTTGGCTGTAGACAAACCAGCTGCAACGGAGCCTACCAAAAGCTAATACTTTTTTCAACTTCTCTATATATTCTCCTCTTGTCAAGCAATAAGAGGAGATTTTTTTTGAATACCTTTGCCAAAAAAAAGATGCGTAAACTCCTCAATAGCGAACTCGAACGAAAATCGGTAGAAGATTTTAAAGAAGCCGACAAAACACCGATTATTATTGTCTTGGACGACATTCGTAGCTTACATAATATTGGCTCTGTTTTTCGTACTTCCGATGCTTTCTTGATTGAAAAGATATACTTGTGTGGCATTACGGCAACTCCTCCCAACAAAGAAATTCACAAAACAGCACTGGGAGCAACCGAAACCGTGAGTTGGGAGTACTGCAAAGAGGTAACATCGGTAATTCAAAAACTAAAAGCCGAAAACAGCAAGGTTTATGCTATTGAACAAGTAGAAAATGCCACTTTTTTAAATGATTTTACCGTAGAAAAAGAAACAAAATATGCTTTGGTTTTTGGTAATGAAGTATATGGTGTAGCCCAAAAAGCAATCGAACTTTGCGATGGAACAATTGAAATTCCGCAACTCGGGACCAAACATTCACTCAATATCTCGGTTAGTGCCGGAATAGTTGTTTGGGATTTATTCCAGAAACTGAAAACCGTTTAAGTGGTTTTTTGGTAGATTGCTTCCAAAATAAAAAGATAATCTTCTTGGTATTTCACAAAATCTCTTTCCGAAACATCGATAACCAAAACATTCAAATCTTTTTGGGTTTTGATGTAATCCAAATAACCTTCATTGATGCGTTCTAAGTAATCGGCTGGAATTTCTTGTTCGTAACTTCTACCGCGACGCTTGATGTTTTGCAACAATTTTTCTGTATTCTGATACAAATAAATGTACAAATCGGGTTTGGGCATTTCTTTGTATATAATGTCGAATAGGGTTTTATACAAACGGTACTCATCTTCTTGCAAAGTTACTTTTGCAAAAATTAATGATTTAAAAATGTGATAGTCGGCTACTATAAAATCCTTAAACAAATCAAATTGGGCTAAATCATCGGAAATTTGTTGGTACCGATCAGCCAAAAAAGACATCTCCAACGGAAAAGCATAGCGGTTTTGGTCTTTGTAAAATTTGGGCAAAAACGGATTGTCGGCAAACCGCTCTAACACTGTTTTAGCGTTAAAATCATCTGCCATTTTGGTTGTTAGGGTGGTTTTTCCAGCACCAATATTTCCCTCTATCGCAATGTAATTAAACGAACTCAAATCGATTTTTTTCAGCGGAGCATCTAAGTAGCCTATTTGTATACACTTTCCTTTATCGAGACAGTGCGCAATAAGTTCCTCAATCGATTTTTTACTAACAGGATGTTTCCAATCTTGGATTAATTCGCGTAGCGGTAGCAACACAAATAGGCGTTCATGTAATAGTTTATGTGGAATTTGTAACTCTTCTTCTTCCACAATGTCATCGTCAAAGGCAATAATATCTACGTCAATTACACGTGGTTGATAGCCCTTTTCATCTGATCGAACTCTACCTAACTCGTTTTCTAGTTTTAGAATTTTTTTGAGTAACTTTTGAGGTTTCAAATGGGTATGCATCAACACCGCACAATTAAAAAAAGTAGCGCTCTCAAAACCCCAAGCATCCGACTCAAACAATGATGAAACTTTGATTATTGTACCTACTTTAGAATGCAACAAATTCAGACAACGCTGGATGTTCTGCTGCTTTTCACCCATATTAGTACCCAAAGAAAGAATGACCTGATGTTGCGTTCTCATACCTCGCAAAATAACTAAAAGAAATTTACAAAATCAGCAAAAACACAACGGTGTTGATAACTATTTTCCGAATTTATCACCTCCTATTTGTAACAAAACTGATATCCAGACTACTTATGCATAAAAAGATAATGTTATGCGATTTCTAGGAAATGTTTTAGCAACAATAGTAGGTTTATTCCTCTTTTTTATGATTTTTTTCTTTGTTTTTATCTTAATTGGCGCTCTTGCTGGTGGGGATGATACCGTTGAAGTGAAGTCAAATTCGGTAATCGAATTGGATCTATCTCAGATCAAATACGATTACGCCGGGAAAACCAATTTCAAAGATTTTCAATGGTTTGAAGACCAACACAACGGGCTATCTGACGTTATCAAAGCAATTGAATACGCCAAAACGGACGAAAACATCAAAGGGATTTCGATTGTAAACACGACTTCAAATCTTGGAATTGCGCAAACAAAAGCACTTCGAGATGCTTTGGAAGACTATAAAAAATCGGGAAAATTCATTTATTCCTACGCCAATTTGTACTCGCAAAAAGATTACTATTTGAATTCAATTGCCAACACCATTTACATCAACCCAATTGGTGAATTTGACTTTAAAGGTTTATCCACTGAATTGATGTTTTTTAAAGATTTTCAAGAAAAATCAGGCTTAAAAATGGAAGTTATTCGACACGGAAAATACAAAAGCGCGGTGGAACCCTTTTTAGATAATAAAATGAGCGAAGCCAACAGAGAGCAAACCATGGCTTTACTGAATTCGGTATGGAACTCCATTGTAAGCGACATTTCGAAAACAAGAAATGTTTCGGCCTCACGCTTGAACGAAATCGCAAGCGGACTTTTAGCTCGTACACCTCAAATGGCTTTGAACGAGAAATTGGTTGATAAAATTGCTTACGAAGATGTGTATCACGCCGACATCAAAAAAGCCTTGAAAGTAGAAGCAGACGAAGACTACAACAAAGTGTCGATTGAAGATTACGCCGAAAAAATTGCCACTACGACAAAAGATTACAGCACTAAAGATAAAATTGCGGTCGTTTACGCTCAAGGCGAAATTTTATCTGGTGAAGGTGATGAGACCTACATTGGTGAAGGATCTATGCGTCGTGCCTTACAAGAAGCTCGAAAAGACAAAAACATAAAAGCCATTGTACTTCGAATTGATAGTCCGGGTGGAAGTGCCTTAACTTCGGAGTTGATTTGGCGCGAAATTGAACTGACCAAAAAAGTAAAACCAATAGTTGTTTCTATGGGTAATTTGGCTGCATCAGGAGGTTACTATATTGCTTGTAACGCCACAAAAATCTATGCCGAACCAACTACGATCACAGGTTCAATAGGCGTTTTTGGCACCTTACCCAATTTTACGCAAGCTTTCAACAAACTGGGCATTTATACCGAACAAGTAAAAACACATGAAAGAGCCAATAACTACAGTCCTTTTGTGCCATTAGACGACAATACCAGAGCTGTAGCACAAGAAAGTGTCGAAAAAATTTACAGCACTTTTGTTAGTCGTGTAGCGGCAGGAAGAAAGATGACTTTTGCTCAAGTAGATGCAATCGGACAAGGGCGCGTTTGGAGCGGACAAGATGCCCTTCGAATTGGGTTGGTTGATAAAATTGGCGGTATGGATGAGGCCCTAAAAGAAGCGGCTTCATTGGCAAAAATAAAAGAATACCGCGTTCAAGATTTTCCAGAATACGAAAAAGATTTCGATGATGTTTTATCACAATTTGGTTTGGTTCAAAGCAAAGAAGCCCTGATGAAAGAGGAACTCGGTGAAGAAAACTACCAAATCATTCAACGATTAAAACGATTGAATCAGTTAAAAGGAGTTCAAGCCATGCTACCATACGAAATCAAAATAAATTAATCAAAAAACGACAGTTGAGTTAGTTGTTTTTAAATCCGCTTCAAACGACGAAAGCGGATTTTTTATGTCTAATTTTTTCGACATTAGGTTTATTTATGAAAACATTATCAAACTTTTTAATCCCAAAATAGTAATTTTGCGTTCAATTAATTCAGGCAAGGTTATTGCTTGCTGATTGTAGTAAAAAATCAAAAAAGGTCATGGTAAAGAAAATTTTAAAAATTGTAGGCATTGTTCTTTTAGCACTAATTGCATCGGCATTCGCTATTCCGTATTTGTTTGAAGATCAAATCAAAGCAAAAATTTTAGCTTCCATCAATGAAAATGTGGATGCTAAAGTGGCGTTTGAAGATGCCGACTTGAGTTTGTTTAAAAGTTTTCCTAAAGCCAATGTAACTATTGACAAACTATCCATCATCAATAAAGCGCCTTTTGAAGGAGATACCTTGGTTGCTTTTGATGAATTGAACCTTAAAATGTCAGTGATGGAATTGTTTAACAGCGACAATGAACCCATGAACATCGAAGGTCTTTCATCAAAAAATGGTTTAATCAATATTATTTTTAATAAAGACGGTGTGGGTAATTTTGACATCGCCCTAAAAAATAAAGATGAAAAACCAGATGATGGCAAAAGCAAACCTTTGGCCCTGAAAATCAAAGAATACGAAGTCGAAAATTTCAAGTTTAAATTTACCGATGAAGGTTCTAAAATCAAAATGGTTCTCGATAGCATCAATCACAGTGGAGCGGGCGATTTTACCAATGCTATTTTGGATTTAGACACCAAAACCACGACCAACGTTTCGCTTGCCATGGACCAAATGAATTATTTGAAAAATGTCAAAGTTTCGTTGGACGCCATTCTGGGCATTGACCTCAATAAAAGCAAGTATTCGTTCAAGGAAAACAAAGCCAAAATCAACGATTTACCACTTGAATTTGACGGATTTATTCAATTGGTAGAACAAGGTCAAGTGTACGATTTGACTTTTAAAACACCAACTTCTTCGTTTAAGAACTTTTTGGGGTTGATTCCAGAAGCCTACCGAAGCAACATTGAAAATGTAAAAACCTCTGGCGAATTTACTGTGAAAGGTTTTGCTAAAGGAACATTAACCGATACAACTGTTCCAAAATTCAATATCGCCATTGCTTCCAATAATGCTTCATTTCAGTATCCTGACTTACCCAAATCGGTCAAAAACATTATCATAGACACCAAAATTGTCAATGAAACCGGCGTGATGAACGATACGTATGTCAATTTGGATCAATTGTCTTTTGCTATTGACCAAGATGTATTCAATGCTAAAGCCAATATCCGAAATGTAGCTACAAATGCTCTTGTGGATGCTGCGCTAAAAGGAACCATCAATTTGGGTAATTTATCCAAAGCCTATCCAATTCAGTTGGATAAACCGTTGACTGGAATTTTAAAAGCGGATGTCACTACTAAATTCGATATGCAATCGGTAGAAAACAGCCAGTACCAAAATATCAACAATGCAGGAACCATGAGTCTATCGGGTTTCAAATACACCGACGAAAACGGTAAAGGAATGAATATCAGTTCGGCTTTGGTGCAATTCAACCCCAGTCGTGTAAACTTGCAACAATTTAATGCCACCACAGGAAAAAGCGACATCAGTGTAAATGGGGTGTTGGAAAATTTCTACGGATTTGTGTTTAGAAACCAAGAATTGAAAGGAAACTTCACCATGAGTTCGAATGTATTGGCCGTGGCTGATTTTATGACTACAAGCGAACCAACCAAAGAATCGGAAACCAAAAAAACCGAAGCGATGAAGATTCCAGCGTTTTTAAATTGTTCGCTTACTGCAAAAGCCAATACGGTGTTGTACGATAATTTAACTCTGAAAGATTGTTCTGGAAAATTGATTGTCAAAGACCAAGCTGTCACATTAGAGAATGTAAAAACCTCTATTTTTGGCGGTCAAATTGGGTTAGCGGGAACGGTTTCTACCAAAGAAAAAATACCAACGTTTAACATGAACTTAGGGTTGAATCAGGTTGATATTTTCCAAACTTTCACCCAATTAGAGATGTTGAAAAAAATAGCCCCAATTGCTGGAGCCATCAGCGGAAAATTGAATTCGACCATCAAATTATCAGGAAATTTGGATGCCAACGAAATGACACCCGATTTAAAATCGATTTCGGGCGATTTACTCGGTCAGTTACTGTCGACTACAGTCAATCCGAGCAATTCAAAAATTGTCAGTGCTTTGGGTTCAAACATCAAATTTATCGATGTTAACAAACTAAACCTAAACGACTTAAAAGCAGCCTTATCATTCAAAGATGGAAAAGTAGCAGTAAAACCTTTCAACTTGAAATACCAAGATATTACAGCCACCATTGGAGGGACACATGGTTTTGATCAATTGATGAATTACAATATCAAATTGGATGTACCTGCAAAGTATTTAGGTACTGAAGTGAATAATCTATTAGGTAAACTGACACCAGCCAACGCTGCCAAGATTGAAAATATTCCTGTAAATGCTAGTCTGGGCGGTTCGTTTACCAACCCAAAAGTTACAACCGATGTAAAACAAGCCACCACATCACTAGTAACCAACTTAGTCAAACAACAAAAACAGCAATTAATTGGCAAAGGCACCACTGCATTGGGCAGTTTGATTGACAAAAACAAGAAACCCGGCGACACATCGAAAACAGTTATACCAACTACCAAAGAAGAAATCAAGGAAAAAGCCAAAGAGGAGGTAAAAAAACAAGCCGAAACCAAAGGAAAAGAATTACTAAACGGTTGGCTCAACAAGAAAAAATAATAAACTTAAACCCTTTCAAATCGGAAGGGTTTCTTTTTTTATAAATTGATTGAAACAACATAACCCTCATAAGTGCGAACGTTAAAAACAGTTCCGTCTTCAAAGATCAAATACTGGCCTTTTATTCCTGTAAGTTTACCCGAAAATTGAGGCGATTTATCCAAATTCAAACTGGTCACCTTTTGAGGATATCCCAAAACCGGAAAGTGTAAGTGATAAAGATCTTCTTTTTCGGGATGGTAAAACTCCTGAACCTCTTTCGGAATCAAATACTTCAAACTGGCTCGTTCTGTAATTAAATCGACCTGTGGAACTTCATTTTTGAGCATTTTTTGCCAATTGGTTTTGTCGGCATACTGTTTTTTGAGCGTCACTTCGGTGATTCCGGCCAAATACCGATTGGGTACTTCTACAATCGGAATAGCTTGCACGGCACCTTGATCAATCCAGCGCGTAGGCACCTGGGTTTTGCGCGTTACGCCCACTTTCACTTCGCTTGACAAGGCCAAATACACTATATGTGGTTGCAATTGAATTCTTTTTTCGTATTCCAAGTCGCGGTCTTCTATATCCAAATGTGCTGTACTCAGTTCTGGTTTCATGATCCAATCGCCAGCCGCTGGACTGCTCATAAAGCAATCGTAGCAAAATCCTTGACGGAAAATTTTCTTTTTTTTACCGCATTCCAAACATTGGTAACCTACAAAGTGGATCTCAAGTGATTTATCCAATAACTGATTCAGATTTAGAAAACTATTCTCAAAAACCAAATAATATTGAATCGGATTGGCATATTCTGTCTGCATTTTGGTCAGTACTCCTTCGTAGGTCATCGGTATAAAGTTTCAGGTTTAACGTTTCAAGTTCAACAAAAATCATTATTTTTGGTAAAGTTATCATTCGTAATTTTTAATTCCTAATTCACCATTCAAAAATGCCGTTTCCTATCATCAATTCGATTGCTTC
>CAZAJH010000047.1:0-10332 GCA_964485385.1 uncultured Flavobacterium sp. | reverse complement strand
AAGAAATTTTTCTGTACACTTTTCCCCGGGCCTAAACCATATACTCCACCTGAGGCAATAGCAATTTTGGCCTTTTCTATTTGGTAATCGTCTTCGTTGGGTTTGTCGCTTGTAAAACTATCTATACGACTAATCCAAGTATCGACACGATTGGGAAATGCATCGGGAAAAGCTTTCGCAACAAGAATAAACAGAGTCAAAACCACAACGCCAGAACCAATAATCACACCAATGTATTTTAATGGATATTTTCCGATGAAGGCCAACATGGTTACCATTGCAAAAATGAGTGCTGCAGTTGAAAAATTGGCTGGTAAAATAAACATCAAAGTAATAAAAACAGGAATCCATAAATCGATGAAAGACTCTTTGAAAGTAGGTTCTTTTTCGCGCTTTTTAGACAAGTAGCGCGCCACATAAATGTATAAAATTATGGCTGCTAAAGTAGATGTTTGAAATGATATTCCGATGAAAGGCACTTGGATCCAACGGCTGGCGTTGGCTCCGTCAATTACGGTTCCTTTGACCAAAGTATAAATGAGTAACACCCAAACGATAGGTAAAGCGATTCGCGAAATACCACGGAAATAATGGTACGGAATTTTGTGCACTTGGTAAATGATGAAAAAACCAATGAACACATGTGCTAAATGCTTGATTAAATACGTCACTGCATTTCCGGAACCGTGACGCATGTAAGCCAAATTACTACTCGCGCTAAAAACAGGCATAAATGAAAATAGCGCCAAAAGAGCCACGAAGGCCCAAATGACTTTATCTCCTTTTAAACTGTTGATTATTTTTAGCATGGTTGTTTTGTTTCAGGTTTCAAGTTTCAGGTTTCAGGTTTCAAGTTTCAGGTTTCAAGTTTCAGGTAAAACAACGTGAAATATTAAACTTAAAACAAATTGTTACAAGTTGCGCACCTCGTTTTTGAATTGATTTCCTCTGTCTTCATAGTTCTGGAACAAGTCGAAACTCGCACAAGCTGGCGAAAGCAATACGGTATCACCTTTTTCAGCGATATGTTTGGCTGTATGAACAGCGTCGCGCATGTTATCAACTTCTACCATCATATCAACAATGTTAGCAAACGCTTCGATGATTTTTTTGTTATCAATTCCGAGGCAAATAATGGCTTTTACCTTTTCGTGAACCAACGACATCAACTCAGTATAATCGTTTCCTTTGTCGACACCACCCACAATCCAAACGGTTGGCGTAGTCATACTGTCTAAAGCAAAAAAAGTGGCATTGACATTGGTCGCTTTACTATCGTTGATGTACTGTACATTTTGAATCTTGAGTACTTTTTCTAAACGATGTTCCACCCCTTGGAAATTGGACAAACTTTCGCGAATGGTTTCTTTTCGAATGCGCATTAATTGAGCTACCGAAGTGGCGGCCATCGCGTTCTTCATGTTGTGTTTGCCTTCCAATGCAATGTTGGCTGTTTCCATTAAAAACTCTTCTTGATTGATGTTGATTTCCATAATTTGTTTGTTTAGGTATGCGCCATTTTCAACTGGTTTTGAGACTGAAAATGGTATTAATTGTGCTTTAACTTTATTATTTTGTAACCAGTTAGCGATGGCCTCATCATCGGCGTCGTAGATGAGATAATCGTCTTCGGTTTGGTTCATAGTGATTCTAAATTTCGATGCGATGTAATTTTCATATTGGTACTCGTATCGATCCAAATGGTCGGGACTGATATTGGTTATGATAGCAATGTGCGGTTTATAATTGATGATTCCATCCAACTGAAAACTGCTCAATTCTAACACATACGAATCGAAATTCTCTTCAGCCACTTGCCAAGCAAAACTTTTACCGATGTTACCGCCCAAACCTACGTTCAATCCGCCTTGCTTGAGCAAATGATACGTTAGCATTGTAGTCGTTGTTTTCCCATTGCTACCCGTAATTCCGATGGTGAGTGCTTTGTTGAATTGGTCGGCAAACTCAATTTCAGAAATGACAGGAACACCTTTTTCAACCAATTTTTTTACGATTGGAGCTTTGTCAGGAATTCCAGGACTTTTCATCACTACATCTGCATTCAAAATCAATTCCTCTGAATGCTGCTCGTCTTCCCATTTGATTTCATATTGATTAAGAACGTCTCTGTAATGGTCTTTTATTTTTCCGAAGTCAGACACAAAAACTTCATAGCCTTCTTTTTTACCCAAAATGGCAGTACCTACGCCACTTTCGCCTCCACCCAATACAACCAATCGTTTCATTATCTGAGTTTTAATGTTACAATAGAAACAATGGCGAGTAAGATGGTTACAATCCAGAATCGGGTTACGATTTTGCTTTCGTGGTAGCCTTTTTTCTGGTAATGATGGTGTAATGGCGACATGAGGAATACTCGTCGTCCTTCACCAAATCGCTTTTTGGTGTATTTGAAATAGGTGACTTGAATGATTACTGAAGCGCTTTCGGCGAAGAAAATGGCACACAAAACTGGCAACAACATTTCTTTACGAACCGAAACAGCCAAAACAGCTATGATTCCGCCAATGGTTAAACTTCCCGTATCGCCCATAAAAACTGATGCTGGATACGAATTGTACCATAAAAATCCGACTAAAGCCCCAACAAACGAAGCGATAAATACGGTCATTTCACCCGAATTGGGGATGTACATAATATTGAGGTAACTCGAAAAAATGATATTCCCTGAAACGAAGGTGAAAATACCGAGTGCCAGAACAGAAATAGCAGAAGTTCCGGCGGCGAGACCATCAATTCCGTCGGTGAGGTTGGCGCCATTGGAAACCGCTGTGATGATAAAAATTACGATCGGAATAAAAACCAACCAAGCCCAATTGTGGTAATCATCACCTGTCCAAGCAATGAGTTCGGCATAGTCGAATTCGTTGTTTTTTACAAAAGGAATGGTCGTTGCTGTCGACTTGTAATCATTTGGAATACTGGTAATTACATTTTGTTTTTGATTGAATGTAATCGGAGTTGTTGACCGTTCTCGAATGGTTACACTTGGATGAAAGTACAAAACAGAACCTACTATTAATCCCAAGCCCACTTGACCAATCACCTTGAAAATGCCCTTTAAACCTTGTTTGTCTTTTTTGAATATTTTGATGTAATCATCTATAAATCCGATGGTTCCCATCCATATGGTGGTAACTATCAATAAAATAATATAAATATTGTTCAACTTAGTTAACAACAAAACCGGAATCAAGGTAGCAATGATAATAATGAGTCCACCCATGGTTGGTGTTCCTGCCTTTTGGGTTTGTCCTTCTAATCCTAGCTCTCTTACCGTTTCACCTACTTGCTGGTTGCGCAAGAAATTGATGATTTTTTTTCCATAAATAGTAGAAATCATCAACGACAGAATAATGGCCAAAGCCGAACGGAACGTAATGTATTGAAACACTCCCGTCCCGGGGATGTCGAGGGTTTTGTCGAAGTATTCAAATAAGTAATACAGCATAATATTCGGTTTTATTCCGCCTCGCTCCGACCAATTCGGTTGCGCCTCGGGTTAGGTTTCCAGTTGTAAGTCAGCATTTGCTACTTTGCAAAAACATATTATTTATTCATTTGTTCTAGTAACTCTTTTACTATTTTCATATCGTCAAAATCATGGCGCACACCCTGAATTTCTTGATATGTTTCGTGTCCTTTTCCTGCAATCAAAATGATATCATTCGGATTGGCTAGTTGACAGGCGGTTTTTATGGCTTGTTTTCTATCAACAATTGACAGTGATTTTTTAAAATTTTGAGGTTCGACTCCTGCTTCCATTTCGGCGATAATCGTTTCTGGATTCTCGGTTCTAGGATTGTCTGAAGTCAAAATCACTTTATCACTCATAGTGGTTGCTATGTTGGCCATAATGGGGCGTTTGGTTTTATCTCGATCGCCTCCACATCCGACAACTGTAATCAATTGTTCGTTTTTGGTTCGGATATCAGTGATTGTTTTTAACACATTTTCTAAGGCATCGGGCGTATGGGCGTAATCTACAATAGCAGTAATTTTTGTGGTTGACACGATGAACTGGAAACGACCTGAAACACTTTCCAACTCCGACAATAAACGCAATACTTCCAATGGTTCTAAACCAAGCTCGACCGCTGTTCCGTAGATTGCGAGTAAATTGTAGGCATTGAACGTTCCTATTAGTCGCACCCAAACTTCATTATCATTGATTTTGAGCAACAAACCGCTCAATTGATTTTCAAGAATAATGGCCTTGTAATCAGCATACGATTTCAAAGCATACGTTCGTTTTTTGGCCAGTGTATTTTGCAACATGACTGGACCATTCTTATCGTCGCTATTGGTTAACGCAAAAGCTGTTTTGGGTAAATAATCAAAAAATGATTTCTTCACATCGCGGTATTCGGCAAAT
Organism: uncultured Flavobacterium sp.; assembly: GCA_964485385.1. GTDB lineage: Bacteria > Bacteroidota > Bacteroidia > Flavobacteriales > Flavobacteriaceae > Flavobacterium. The sequence continues at coordinate 5,936 of CAZAJH010000047.1, read as the reverse complement.
GAGGCATGATAATCCAAGTGATCGTGTGTCAAATTAGTAAATACGCCTCCTGTAAATTCCAAACCTTCGGTACGTTTTTGATGCACACCGTGCGAACTCACTTCCATAAAACAATAGGTGCAACCTGCTGCTACCATTTCATTGAGGTAATGATTGATGGTAATAGAATCTGGAGTAGTATGCGTAGCTTTGTATTCGGTATCATCCACCATGATTTTAACTGTGGAAAGCAAACCTACCTTATACCCTGCTTTTTTGAATAATTGATAAGACAATGAGGCAATGGTTGTTTTACCATTCGTTCCTGTAATGCCTACCAACTTTAATTTTGAAGAAGGATTATCGTAAAAATTAGTTGCCATAAAAGCTAGTGCCGAGTTGGTATCTTTTACTTGGATATAGGTAACTCCCGTTACAATATCTGTAGGTAATGTGTCGCACACTATAACTTTTGCGCCCAGCACTAGGGCTTTTTCAATAAAATCGTGCCCATTGGAGACTGTTCCGCGAATGGCCACAAAAACATCGTTTTCGGCAACTTTTCTCGAATCGAATTCAATTTTGTTAATGACGATTTCCGTGGAACCTTTCACCACTTCAATAGCGACTTTGTACAATATGTCTTTTAGCCTAATCACGATAATTCTAATATGATGGTTTTATTTTTTTGAATGGCTTCACCGGGTTTGAGCGATTGCGATTTCACTTTTCCAGCACCAATTACTTTTACTTTTAATTTTAGACTTTCGAGCAAAGTCACCGCATCCATACCCGACATTCCTTTTAAATTGGGAATAAATTGAGGTTTGTTATTCACTTTGGTGTAATAACTATTGAAATTGACTTCTTGCTTATTTATTTTTTTATTTAAATTCTTTACTTCATTGGTAGTAGGTGCATCCGTAAAAATTTTTTGAGCAATTCTTTTGAAAACGGGTCCAGCTACATCAGCCCCGTAGTATCCCGCCGAGACATTAGGTTCATGAACTACCACTATGCAAGAATATTTGGGTTCTTCTGCAGGAAAAAAACCGACAAACGATGACGCATAATACATACTTCCGTCCTTTTTGTGGTAATCCACTTGAGCAGTTCCCGTTTTGCCAGCCATAGAAAAATCTTTTGAATACAACTTTGAACCCGTTCCTTTTTTCACAACATTCTGAAGAATTGCTTTCAACTTGCTTATGGTCTCTGAGTCACAAATACTTTTATTGATGACTTGCTTGTTGTATTTTTTTATGGTTTTATTCCATTCTTTAATTTCTGAAACAAATTGTGGTTTGACCATTTCACCGTTATTAGCAACTGCATTGTACAAGGTTAGTGTTTGCAACGGTGTTACTGAAACTCCGTAACCAAATGCCATCCAAGGCAATGAAATGGCGCTCCATTTTGGGTCTGAAGGTTGAGGAATAAAGGGAATACCTTCTCCTTTGAATGGAAGGCCAAGCGGTTTATTCAAACCCATTCGATTGATATGATTGACAAATTCTTCTGGGTTATTTTTATAGTTTTCATAGACTGCTTGAACCAAAACCGTATTGGAAGAAACTTCAAATCCACGCGCCAGTGAAATTTTACCGTAACCTCCTTTGTGCGAATCACGTACTTTTCTTCCGCTGTAAACAATTTCGCCTCCTCGGCTATCATAGACCTTACTCGTGTCAACTTTTTTATCATCCAACAAAGCAATCATATCGACCAGCTTGAAAGTTGAACCCGGTTCATGCGATTCGGCCACGGCATAATTGATGGTTTCATAGTACGAGCCATCTTCTGCTCGCCCTAAGTTGGAAATCGCTTTAACATAACCTGTTTTGGTTTCCATTACAACCACGCAACCGTGATCGGCTTGGTAATACTCTAGCTGTTTTAAAAGCGCATGGTGAGCAATATCTTGAATGTACACATCTATGGTAGAGATTACATCATAGCCGTCTTGTGGCTCTACTTCGTTTACATCGCGGATTGGTTTCCATTGTCCTTTGGCAATTTTCTGCTTTTGAACACGACCGTCTTTTCCGTTTAAATACTTGCCAAAAGCACCTTCAATTCCAACTCTTTTCAAAACACCATCTTCATCAATACGTTCGTATCCGATGGTACGTTCAGCTATCTTTCCAATAGGATGTTCGCGAACCGTTTCTTGTTCCACAATAATGCCGCCTTTGTAGGCTCCTTTGTTGAAAAGAGGTAAGTTTTTTACATCTACATACTGCGTGTAAGTCAATCCTTTTGCTATCAACAAATAGCGATTTTGGTTGTTTCTGGCTTTACGTAACTCGGATTCTACAATCGTTTTGGGTTTTCCCAGTAATTTTGAAAGTCCGATTGCCAATGAATCAATGTGCAAATCAAAATCCTCTTTCTTCGGAGCTACAGCATCAAACCGAATGGTGTAATTGGGAATAGAAGTTGCTAATAAACTGCCATCTGCCGAGTAGATATTGCCTTTGTTGGCTGGAATTACGAAAGATTTAACTGTACGCTCCTTGGCTAATTTTCGGTAATAATCGCCTTCTACCCACTGAATATTGGTGAGTTTAACAGTAACCGCAATGGCCATCAAAAACAAGATGAACGCCACCAAATAAATGCGATACGATATTTGCTTATCCTCTACTGCCATAGCTTTTGAAAGAAACTCTTTTCGACTGGTTTTTTTACTTTAATTTTTACAGGTGGAACTTGCGAAGGCACAATTCCGCGTGCTTCCATTTTTTTGGAAATAGTGGATTCCATTTTGAGTTGCATTAACTCGGAGCGACGATCGACAAATTCCGAACGCAATTCTTTTACTTCACTGGTCAAGTCAGCTATTTTAAATACTTTTTGCTCAAACCGATGTGTATTCGCAATCATAATAATGGCCAACAAAATCAAAAAAACAATGAACCGCCAATTTTTGGTAGCGTCTTCATTGACTAAGAATCGAGCTTTTACTATGTTGTAAATTCCGCCTTTCATATTTGAGTGTTCCGTATTCAGTACTCAGTATTCAGTAATACTATTATTTAAACTTTTATTTTTTCTCAGCAATGCGAAGTTTGGCACTTCGCGCTCGGTTGTTCATTTTTATTTCGGCTTCTGTCGGAACGATTAACTTTCCTATCAAATTGAACGGAACCGAGAAATTACCAAAGAAATCGCGTTCAGGTTCACCTTCAAACAAACCGTTTTTCATGAATCGTTTTACCAATCGATCTTCGAGTGAGTGATACGAAATCACACTCAATCTTCCTTCTGGCTTTAATACTTCGAGTGTTTGTGCCAAAAATTCCTTCAACACTTCCATTTCTTCGTTCACTTCGATACGAATAGCTTGGTATATTTGAGCCAAAACCTTATTTTTTACTTTTTCTGGCAAGTATTTTCCCAATACTATTTTCAATTCATCCGTTGTATTGATGACTTTTTTTTCGCGCGCTTCAATGATCGTTCTTGCCAAAGCTGGTGCGTTTTTCAATTCACCATAATCATAAAAAACCCTTCTCAAATTAGCATCGTCGTATTCGTTGATTACTTTGTATGCATCTAGATTGTTTTTTTGACTCATCCGCATATCCAAACCCGCATCAAATCGAGTAGAAAAACCGCGCTCTGGAACATCGAATTGGTGAGATGAAACTCCCAAATCAGCTAGAATTCCGTCGACTTGTTTGACACCATAAAACCGTAAAAAACGCTTCAAATACCTAAAATTTTCTCCTATCAACGTAAACCGATTATCGGGTAATGCATTAGCCTGAGCGTCTTCATCCTGATCAAAAGCCAACAATTTTCCGTTTGGACCTAGTCGGCTTAAAATTTCTCTAGAATGCCCACCACCACCAAAAGTCACATCAACATAAACTCCGTCTGGCTTTATATTCAAACCGTCAACCGTTTCCTTTAGAAGAACAGGATTATGATATTCCATTATCGTCGTCATTTACATTTCCCATTACCTCTTCGGCCAAATCAGCAAAATCTACAACCGAATCATCAATCGCTTTTTCGTACAATTCTTTATCCCAAATTTCCACTATGTTGACCGCAGAATTCACCACAATATCTTTGGCTATTTTGGCAAAAACAGTTAAATCTTTCGGAATCAACACCCGTCCTAAATTGTCTATTTCCACCACTTTGACACCAGCAGAAAAACGACGAATGAAATCGTTGTTCTTTTTCACAAATCGGTTGAGTTTATTGATTTTTTGCATCATCAAATTCCACTCACTCATTGGATACAACTCCAAACAAGGTTGAAAAACCGAACGCTTCAAAACGAAACCATCTTGAAGTGAAGCAGCCAATTGCTTTTTCAAAGGAGCAGGCAAAAGCAGCCTTCCTTTAGCATCAACCTTGCATTCGTATGTTCCAATTATTGTGTTCAACCCGCCTTAATTTAGGATAATGAGCAAAAATATAAAATAATTTACCACAATTTACCACAAAAACCCACTTTGTTAATAAGTTTTACCACTTTTGCTTTTTTTCTACAAACTTATTTTGAACCAAGTTTTTAGAAAAAAGTAAAAAACTAGCGGATTCTTGGTAAGTTTGAAAAACATTTATTAATAAAAAGTTAATTTTTCAATATTTTATTCAAAAAAACACTCTTTACAATCAATGACATAAAGCAGTATTTTTTGCCTTAAATCTCAAAGTATCAAACCCTTGTGGTTGATGAAAAAAGAGGTTTTGAAATTGAATACAAAAACTGTATATTAGCCATCTTAGATAAAAGCCTATATTTGCAACTTCAAATCGGACACGACACGAAAATTAAGATGGAAAACAAGTTAAAAACAGAAGGAAAATACACCTATTACGAAATTGGCGAGGGAACTCCAATTGTGGTTTTGCATGGCCTAATGGGCGGATTGAGTAACTTTAACGGAGTTGCCGAATATTTTTCGCAAAAGGGTTATAAAGTTGTAATTCCAGAGTTGCCTCTGTACACGCAAAACATCTTAAAAACCAATGTCAAAGCCTTTGCTAAATTTGTAAAAGATTTCATCACTTTTAAAGGATTTGATCGGGTTATTTTATTGGGCAATTCGTTGGGTGGTCACATTGGATTGTACCATTCCAAGATGTATCCTGAGAAGGTAGCTGGATTGGTTTTGACGGGAAGTTCGGGTTTGTATGAAAGTGCAATGGGCGATAGTTATCCGAAGCGTGGCGATTATGAGTACATCAAAACCAAAACTGAAGGAGTTTTTTATGATCCAAAAACGGCAACTAAAGAAATGGTAGACGAAGTTTTTGCTATTGTAAACGACCGCTTAAAAGTCATTAAGACACTTACCATAGCCAAAAGTGCTATCCGTCATAATATGGCCAAAGATCTTCCCAAAATGCATGTACAAACCTGTTTGATTTGGGGTAAAAATGACAAAGTAACACCACCAGAAGTTGCTGAAGAGTTCCATCGGTTAATGCCAAATTCAAGCTTGTATTGGATTGACCAATGCGGACATGCACCAATGATGGAACACCCAGATGCGTTCAATAAGCATTTGCACGAGTGGTTGCAAAAAGTAAATTTATAACTCCATAAAGAAGTCCGTTTTGGACTTTTTTCTTTAGATAATTCGATGAAAATCAATACTGCCGAATTCATTATTAGCAATTCCGATGTGCAAAAGTGTCCGCAAGATCGGATTCCTGAATACGCCTTCATTGGACGTTCTAATGTAGGAAAATCCTCGTTGATTAATATGCTAACGGGGCGCAATAATTTGGCCAAAACATCGGCTCGACCCGGAAAAACACAGTTAATCAATCATTTTAAAATCAACAACAATTGGTTTTTGGTTGATTTACCAGGTTACGGTTATGCCCGAGTTTCGAAAAAAACCAAAGCTACTTTCCAAAAATTCATCATGGATTATTTTGAAAAAAGAGAGCAATTAATTTGTGCTTTTGTATTGATTGACATTCGG
>CAZAJH010000046.1:0-10384 GCA_964485385.1 uncultured Flavobacterium sp. | reverse complement strand
AATATCTTCATTCAAACCCACAGGAAAGGTTTCCGATTCGATGTCGGTGTAAAATCCGTATTCGTATTCTTTATTTTCCAGTTCAACTTTTAAGTCGTCTTCGGTGTATTTTGCCATTTTTTTATGTAAAAATTGAAAGATTAAGTGATTTAAAAATTTATTCTCAATCTTAATTATTTTTAATTTCTATTGTTGTGCTCAAATATTTGATGAAATTGGAAATATTACTTGAAATTTCAACACATAAATTTAAGCTTTCATTTATTTCGCTGTCATAACAAAACTCCAACTCTTTTGCTAAAATTAGCATATTTCGAACCTCAGCACAACTCCCTTTAGCTATTCTTAAAAATCTGATAAACTGTCTGTTGCTGTTGTATTCCGATCCTTCAGCAATGTTATTTGTTATTGACAATACAGCCCGTTTTAACTGATCTTTGAATGCATACTCTTTCTCAAGAGAAGGTTTTTTCAGCGTTAAAAAAGTTATTTTGGTTAATAAAACTGCTTTCTGGTAAACTTCAAATTCTACAAAAGATTTTGTCATAAATTTTAATGATTATTTGGATTGGCATATACTTTATTAAATTGGCTTTGAGAATTATAATCTTTAAATTTTTAAATCTTTACATTTTTTTTTACTTCAATAAATTATAACGAAAAACTTTCACCACATCCACAAGTTCGGCTTGCATTAGGGTTATTAAACACAAATCCTTTTCCGTTCAATCCACCTGAAAATTCCAACGTGGTACCAGCCAAATACAAAAATGATTTTTTTTCAACGGCTATTTTCACGCTATTGTCTTCAAATACTTTGTCGTTTTCACCCAATTCTTTATCGAATTTCAATTCGTACGACAAACCCGAACAACCACCGCTTTTAACTCCAACACGAACGTAATGCTGTGAGGCATCAAACCCATCGTCTTTCATCATTTCGATGATTTTTTTGCTTGCTGTATCCGATACTTTGATCATGCTTATTTTGATTTTGTCTAAATTAATGGCAAAGTTACTACAATTATCTATTTTTCACACTAAACGTAACATTTTTATAACAAATGTTAAAATAGAAAAAATTGATTTTGAGTTAAAGAAACAAACAGATTTAGTATTTTGCGGCCTTATTTTAATCTGAATTACAACATGAAACTCTACCCAATAGAAGCCGGAAATTTCAAACTCGATGGAGGCGCGATGTTTGGTGTGGTGCCCAAAACCATCTGGAATAAGACCAATCCCGCCGATGAAAATAATCTGATTGATATTGCAGCACGTTGCCTTTTGATTGAAGACGGCAATCGATTAACGTTGATAGACACGGGCATGGGCAACAAACAATCGGAGAAATTTTTTAGTTATTATTCGCTTTGGGGTGATCATTCACTCGATAAATCGTTGGCCAAATATGGTTTTCATCGCGATGATGTGACCGATGTTTTTATGACGCATTTGCATTTTGATCATTGTGGAGGAAGTGTCAATTGGAATAAAGACAAAACCGGCTATGAGGTCGCTTTTAAAAATGCCAAATTTTGGACCAACGAAAACCATTGGGAATGGGCGACAAAACCTAACGCCAGAGAAAAAGCCTCTTTTTTGCACGAAAACTTAATTCCGATGCAAGAAAGCGGTCAATTGCATTTTGTAAATAAACCCGAAAGTGATTTTGGCTTTTCTGACGAATTGGGCTTTGGTATTTTCTATGCTGATGGTCATACCGAAAAACAAATGATTCCACACATCAACTACCAAGGTAAAACGATTGTTTTTTGTGGCGATTTGTTGGCTACCGCTGGGCATATTCCAATTCCGTATGTGATGGGTTACGATACACGACCTTTATTGACTTTGGGTGAAAAAACCAAATTCATGACTGCTGCTGCTGAAAACAATTACTATTTGATGTTAGAACACGATGCTCACAATCAAATTATTACCGTTGAACAAACCGAAAAAGGGGTTCGCTTAAAGGAAGTTCTTCGTTGCGAAGACTTGTTTTGATCTAATCAATACCAAACTAAACCTATAAAATTAAGTTAATTATCTCATTAAAAACAGGCTAAACTTACTATTTTTGAGACCTAAAATTTAGAACATGAAATGTATTAAACCCATTGTATTTATTTCTGCCTTTGGAATTTTGCTCACCAGCTGTAGTCCCAAAGTGGCGCCTTTTATCACAACTGATCCCGCTAATATTGACAAAACAGTAGTCAAAACAACCCCTTTGAAAGAAGAAGAGTTGAAGCGTTGGAGTCATTTAGATATTGTTAAAGATACTGTACCCGGAATGAGTGTTGACAAAGCTTATGCGACACTCTTGAAAGGCAAAAAAGGATCTAAAGTAATTGTGGGAGTAATCGATTCGGGTGTTGATATTGATCACGAAGATTTAAAATCTAAAATTTGGACCAATTCAAAAGAAATTGCTGGAAATAAAAAAGACGATGACAACAACGGCTATGTAGATGATATCCATGGCTGGAACTTCTTAGGCGATTCGAACGACGAAAATCTTGAATTAACTCGAATTGTAAAAAAAGGCGACACAAACTCTCCTGACTATGCAGCGGCCAAAGCAGAATTGGATGCTAAATTGGCTGAAATGAATCAGCAAAAACCGCAGGTAGACATGATTGCCAAAGCCGATCAAGATATGCGTCAGTATTTGAAAAAAGAACAATACACTTTGGCTGATCTAAAAGCCGTGACTACAACCGACCCTGAATTGAGCAAAAGTAAAATGATCATGACGCAAATTGCTACGCAAGCAGGTGAAAGTTTTCAGGATGAAATAAACAGTTACGTTACTTACGTTTACGACCAATTGAACTACAATTTAAACGTGAATTTCGACGGAAGAAAGTTAGTTGGTGACAATCCGAACGACATCACAGATAAAAAATACGGTAATGGAAATGTGAAAGGTCCAGATGTTACCGATGGCGAACACGGTACTCACGTTTCGGGTATCATTGCTCAAATTCGTGGAAACAAAAAAGGAGGTGATGGTGTAACTAACAATAGCATTCAAATTATGGCTTTACGTGCCGTGCCTAATGGCGATGAGTACGATAAAGATATTGCATTGGCTATTCGCTATGCTGTTGATAATGGTGCTAAAGTAATCAATGGAAGTTTTGGAAAAGATTACTCGCCCAACAAAGAATGGGTTTTTGATGCCATCAAATACGCTGCAAGCAAAGATGTATTGTTTGTTCACGCCGCTGGCAACGACGGGAAAAACATCGATGTTGAGCCCAACTATCCAAACGATTCTAAAGATAAAGTAACCGAAATTTCTGATAATGTTCTTACTGTTGGGGCGCTAAACAATACGTGCGGAAACAAACTAGTGGCTCCGTTCTCTAATTTCGGAAAACTGAATGTTGATGTTTTTGCGCCAGGAATGGAAATTTATGCCACAGTTCCCAACAACAAATACAAAATGGAGCAAGGAACCTCAATGGCTTCTCCTAATGTTGCTGGTGTAGCGGCTCTAATTAGATCATTTTATCCAAATTTGACCGCTTCTCAAGTAAAGCACATTATCATGGATTCTGGAACGCCCATCAACTATAATGTAACCGTAGGCGAAGAGAGAAAATCAATGCCTTTCTCAGAAACTTGTGTTTCAGGAAAAATTGTCAATGCTTACAATGCATTACTTATGGCTGAGCAAATGTCCAAAAATAAAAAGTAACAACCTCTTTATTTTAGCCATAAATTAGTTCTTTTTGCACAACTTTTGCTGTTGAATTTGTTAGTGAATGTTGTGAAAACTCAACTAATTTGTGGCTTATTTTTTTAACAAATGAAAAAAATACTTTCTTTTCTAGTACTAAGTTTTGGTTCAACAATTGCCCAAAACACCAATTATTGGCAACAACATGTTGATTATAAGATGGAAGTGGTAATGGATGTAAAAAACTACCAATACCAAGGTAAACAAGAGCTAGTGTACACCAACAATTCATCGGATACATTAAAAAAAGTATACTATCATTTGTTTAACAACGCTTTCCAACCCGGAAGTGAAATGGACATGCGTTTGCAATCCATCAAAGATCCTGACGGAAGAATGTTTACCAAACTCAAAGAAAGCGACGAGCAAAAACAAAGCCGTATTGCTCACTTAAAACCCGACGAAATGGGATTTTTACACGTTTCTAATTTCAAACAAGATGGCGTCGCTGCACGAACCAATGAAATAGAAACCATCTTGGAAGTAATTCTTAACCAACCTTTACTTCCTGGAAAATCTACTCTTTTGACACTCGATTTCAAGGGTCAAGTTCCAATTCAAATTCGCCGCTCAGGCCGAAATAACAAAGAGGGTGTGGCACTTTCTATGAGTCAATGGTATCCCAAAATAGCCGAATTTGATTTTGAAGGATGGCACGCAGATGCTTATATTTCTAGAGAATTTCATGGTGTTTGGGGTAATTTTGATGTAAAAATAACCATCGATAAGGATTATATTTTGGGCGGAACAGGTTACCTACAAAACGGAAATGAAATTGGCTACAACTACCAAGATGAGGGAATAAAAGTCACTATTCCGCGTCAGCAAAAAACACTAACTTGGCATTTTAAAGCGCCTATGGTTCACGATTTTACATGGGCAGCCGATAAAGATTACGTGCACGATATTGCTCAAGTTCCAAACGGTGCTAAACTCCATTTCTTGTACAAAAACAAATCAGAAATAAAAGAGAACTGGAAAAAAGCCCAACAAAAAACCGTTGAAATCATGCAGTTTTATAATTCGTTTGTTGGTCAATATCCTTACGAACAGTATTCGGTAATTCAGGGTGGAGACGGTGGTATGGAATACGCCATGTGTACCCTAATTTTAGGAGAAGGAACATACGAGGGTTTGATTGGCGTGATTGCTCACGAAATGGGTCACTCGTGGTTTCAACATATTTTGGCTAGTAACGAAAGCAAGCATGCGTGGATGGATGAAGGTTTTACTACTTTTATCGAAGACACTGCGCTTTATGAATTGTCGGATAAAAAAAGTGAAAATCCATTGGTGAGTTCTTACAAAGCCTATACTAATATGGCTAATTCGGGTGATGAACAACCGTTGTCGACCCACGCCGATCGATTTGACAGAAACAGGCTATACAGTACTGCGTCTTATGTAAAAGGGGAATTGTTTTTGTCGCAGTTGGAATACCTCATCGGTAAAGAAAATTTGCATAAAACCATCAAACGATTTTACCACGATTTTAAATTCAAACACCCAACACCCAACGACATCAAGCGTACGGCTGAACGTGTCTCAGGTGCTCTTTTGGATTGGTACTTGGTAGATTGGACACAAACCACCAACACGATTGATTATGCTATAAAAGACGTTCAAAGTGCCCGTGATGAAGAAACGCGTACAGGCATTTCCTTACAGCGAATTGGAAGAACACCTATGCCCATCGATTTGTTGGTAGAATACACCGACGGAACAGCTGAAACATTTTACATTCCGCTCCGCATGATGAACTTCCAAAAAGCAAACCCAACACCCGAAATCAAACGAACCGTTTTGGGCGATTGGACTTGGGGTAATCCAAATTATTTCTTTGAAATTCCACGTTCAAAATCGACCATTCGAAAAATTACAATTGATCCAAGTGGTTTGATGGCCGATGTAAAAAAAGAAAATAATTCGTACGAGATTAAGTAATTTATTCATCCAAAATAATTTCCAACGGCAAATGATCTCCAATGTTGGTGCCGTAATAGGCTTTGGTAACAATTCCGTTTTCATCGATTAAAAAATCAGCTGGAATGCGGCTCATTTGTCCGTCTCTCTTTAAATTTTTGCCTTTTACCAACACTTTGCCCTCTTTGAGATTGCTTCTGGTTTTCTTATTGAATAGCGAACCAACCATCCGCCCAAACGATTTTTGAACGCCGTATTTTTTATACAAAACCAAATCCGGATCCCCTAGCTCCGCAAAGAGTGCTACAAAAAGCTCCGCACACGAGCGAAGCGAACTGACGAAGTAAATGTCCCTGCTACCGCGCGAAATGAAATTCGACGTAGTCAATCCTTTCACGTGGCAATCGAAAAGTCAGTTCTGATTGAGAACTGGTTTTTTGATTTTAAGCACACAACAAATCCGTAATTTTTCAAGTTATGTCATTTTATTAAACAAAAAGAAGATAATCTTTGTTTGGTTTTGAATTAAAAGATTATTTTCTTGTATTTGTTCGTCATTAAAATTAAGTAATCATGGACAAATTTACCTCAGATCGAATCCAACAACTGCATCCTGCCGTTAGAGCCGAAATGCTCAAAATAGTCGCCGAATGCGATCTCGCACTGACCGGAAAAGCCAAAATAAGAATCACTCAAGGCTTGCGAACCTTTAAAGAGCAAGACGATTTGTATGCCATTGGCAGAACGAAACCGGGTAAAAAAGTAACCCATGCCAAAGGCGGACAATCGGTGCATAATTATGGTTTTGCTGTCGATATTTGCCTCATCATCGACGGAAAAACCGCCTCATGGGATACCGTAAAAGATTGGGACAACGACCAAATTGCCGATTGGTACGAATGTGTGAAAATTTTCGCTAAATTCGGTTGGGATTGGGGCGGCAACTGGAAAAAATTCAAAGATCTTCCCCATTTTGACAAACGCGGTTTCAACGATTGGAAAAAATTATCTAAACTGCAACGCGATAAAAACGGTTATGTTATTCTCTAAAAAACCAAAGCTATGAGTAAAAAAATCAGAATTCTCAGTTTAGACGGTGGCGGCATACGCGGCATCATCACTTGCGTCATTCTCAAATACATCGAAGAGCAACTCCAGCGCACCGATCATCCCAACGCTAAAATTGGCGACTATTTTGATCTCATCGCGGGAAGTAGCACAGGTGGCCTATTGGCTGCGATTCTATTGTTTCCTGATAATTCCAAAAATGCCAAATTTTCGGTGCAAGAAGCACTCGATTTGTACGCCAAAAAAGGCGATACGATTTTTAATGTGTCGTTTTGGGAACAACTCATCAATCCGTTTGGGTTATTCAATGAGAAAATTTCGCAAAAAAACCTCGAAAAACAACTCGCTGAGGTCTTTGGCGATTTACAACTCAAAGAGTTCATCAAACCAAGCTTGATCACGTCCTACGACATCAGCGAACGAAAAGCCAAACTGTTTGCGAGTCACGAAGCCAACGCCTCTCTCGAAAATTTCTATGTGCGGGATGTGTGTAGAGCCACATCTGCCGCACCAACCTATTTTGAACCTGCCAAAATACAATCGCTTTACGGTCAGGCTTTTACCTTGATTGATGGTGGTGTGTATGCCAACAATCCTGCGCTATGTGCCTATGCCGAAGCGCGAAAAATTGCCTTTTCGAAAGTGCTCAACGACGAAGAAAAAATCGATCATCCATCAGTCAAAGACATGATTTTGGTTTCGGTGGGAACAGGAACCGTTTTGAAACCGTATCAATTCAAAGACTTTGAAAACGCAGGAAAAATCAAATGGATTTCGCCACTAATTGACATTCTATTGTCATCTAATGCCGAGACAGTTGATTATAATTTAAAGAAAATGTTTGAAACGCTTGGAGCGAGAAACCGTCAAAATTACCACCGTTTGATGCCTTCCTTAAAAAACGCCTCGCCCGACATGGACGATACGTCTAAAAACAACATTTACGAACTCATTCAAGCGGGTCTTTCGTTTGTAGAGCAAAACCGCGACGAACTCAACAGTATTGCCAAAAAATTGATCAAACACAAATAAAAAAACGCCAAACTTTCATTTGGCGTTTCCCTTTTATAACAGTTTTACTTCGGTAATTTCGTTGTAAATTTTGTACGTTTTGGTTTTCGGATCGTAAAACTCTTGCTCGCGGTAAAACACTTCAATTTTATCTCCTTTTACTATCTTTTCTTTAATGAATAACGCATCACCTTCATACGGAAACAACCAAATAAACTCGCGCTTCGTATTGGTTTCATCAATAATAGTAACCGTATTAAACTCGTTCGAAACCAGCGTGTCAAAAGTGCCTTTGTGCGACGACTCGATTACCTCTGCTTGGGCATCTTCGGTCGTCACTTCATCCTCTTCTGATAGAATATTAGAGAAAACTTTAGGACAAATCAGCGCCATTTCTACTCCCACACTCTCGGCAATTTTTTCAATTGTTGCTGATTTTTTGTCTGGGTTGTAACCAATAATTTTTCGCTCTTTTTCGTTCAACGTATTGAGGGCTTCAAAAATACACAAACCCAAATCGGTTTCGGTTAATTTTTCTGTTCCTTTGTTGGATGAACATTCACACGTAAGTGCCGCCAATTTTTTGTAAACCCCTTCTTTTTTTTGCGCCACTAGTAACATCGGAAATACCAGCAGCAATAGCATTTTTTTCATGTAAAATTCAGTATTAATCGACTATTTAAAGTCAGAAATTATTTTTTGCTAAGATAAACTTTATGTTGATAAAGTGTTTAATTAACTGCTTTTTTATTCCCCTTTTTTATGGAATAGAATTTGTAGTTTTACATCGAACAAAATTCTAAGAAATGAAATCCTTGTATTTATTTTTTGTAATAGCTTTTTTGGGTTTGTCTTCCACCACGACTCAAGCACAAACCATCACCATGAAAACCAGCAGCGTGAGTGTAACCGAAAAGAACGCTAAAGGAAAATGGAACGAATGGTCGGACTTTGTAGAAGCCAACTTAATTATTACTATTGATGGAAAAAAGAATCGAATAGTTGTTAATTCTCCTGATATTCAAGTTTTTTCTATTGTTTCTTATGGTGAAAAAACCGAAACCGACGACCAAAAAGTGGTGCCTTTTGAATGCGTCGACAACAACGGTTCTAAATGCAATATTTTTGTTATTACCCACAAAAAAGAAAACAACCGCATGCAATTTTACATCAATTATTCGGAAGTAAAATTTGTGTACAACATTTACAACTAAAACACCCCAATGGATTTCTCTTTCTCTAAAGACGAAAAATTAAAAAGTAAAAAAACGATTGAATCCCTTTTTGTCAAGGGAAAATCGGTGGCTCAATATCCGTTGCGCTTGGTTTATGTTGAAGCCGAAGAACCACAAGAGGTGCCTTTAAAAATGGGCGTTTCGGTTTCGAAAAAGTATTTTAAAAAAGCCGTTGACCGCAATTATTTTAAACGTGTATTGCGCGAATGTTACCGCTTAAACAAACATCAAATTGTACCGCAACTCGAAAAAAATTACACCGCTATGTTTTTTTACCAAACCAACGAAAGGTTGAATTACAACGAAATTAATGACAAAACCATCCTTTTGCTGAACAAGTTTGTAAAATCCATTCAAGCAGAAAAATAAAGCCTTTCATAAAACGTTAACTGTATTAATGAATTACTAAAATTGTTAGGGTTTGAATGAGAAAATTATATATTTGAAATAAATATCTGAAAGACCAAAAATGAATGTCAAAGTCAAAATGTTTACCCGTATAAAGAAAAGATATATTATTCCGGTTATTGCCAGTGGGTTTTTGTTTGTTGGGATGAGCTTCAAAGACGACTTTTTTGAAGTAGCCAAACAAATCGAAATTTTTACCACTTTATTTAAAACCGTTAACCAAAATTACGTTGATCAGGTTTCGCCACCCGAATTGATGGACAAGGCCATCAAAAGCATGCTGGCCGATTTAGATCCGTACACCAATTATTTCAATGAGCAAGATGTTGTAAAGTTCAAAATCAACAACACAGGCGAATATACTGGTATTGGCGCCATGACAACCCGAAAAGAAGATCGCCTCATCATCAAAGAGCCCTACAAAGGGTTTCCTGCTGACAAAGCGGGCTTAAAAGCGGGCGATGAAATCATTCAAATTGGCGATGTGCTGTTGGCCGATTTCAAAGACGATGCTTCACAATTACTAAAAGGTACCAAAAACACGAAAGTCGATATCAAATACCTTCGTCAAGGCAAAACACTTTCTACCCAATTGGTTTTGGATGAGGTTGAAGTAAAAGCCGTGCCGTTTTTTGCAAAAATTGATGATAAAACGGGCTACATCGTGTTGGCTAAATTTAACCGAAAAACAACCCAAGAAACCAAAGAAGCCCTCGAAAAATTGAAGGCTGACGGCGCCACTCAAATCATCTTAGATTTGCGAGGTAATCCGGGAGGTTTATTGAACGAAGCAATTAATGTTTGTAATTTATTTGTTCCTAAGGGCGAAATCATAGTTACAACAAAATCGAAAAACGAGAAGCACAACAACGTGTACAAAACCACTCGCGAACCAATTGATACCGAAATTCCTTTGGCAATCATTGTAGATGGCAAAAGTGCTTCGGCGTCTGAAATTGTCTCTGGAGCCTTACAAGATTTGGATAGA
>CAZAJH010000045.1:0-10403 GCA_964485385.1 uncultured Flavobacterium sp. | reverse complement strand
AATTCTCAACAGTAACTGTTGCGTTTGTAACGCCTGTTTTTTGTACTGATTTGCCTTCTAAATCAAAAATTTGAGCTGTTGACAATGAAATATTGTCAGAACATTTGATATTCAGGATATGTTTTGCAGGTACTGGATATATACTAAAATCAGTACTAGTAAAACTTGCATTGGCAAGCGGCGATGAGCCTTCAACAACCAATAAATTTTGATTGGATGTCAAATTGTTTAGAACATCTATTATTCCAGAAGGCCATTTTATGATGACTTGCGTAATACTAGTTTCTTGACCTAAACCAAAATGTGCGGTTATTGTACTCATATTTTGGAATCCTGTTCCGCTTTGCACGTCTCTTATTTGCTTACCCCATGAACCGTAAATTTCAATTCTAGCGCCAATTCCATTTCTGTTGCTTTGAACACCTTGCAAGTTGATGTTTAACCACTTATTGGTATTCCCATTGTTAAACAGAACATTAGTGCCGTTTTGAATATCCAAAAAGCCATCATTATTCAAGTCGCCAATTGGTCTATCTACTGCCGATAAAGGGTATGCATTAGGGTTGGGAGTAAAATGAAAGTTACCATCACCAAACATTATGGTATTTCCTGAGCCTAAAACATCTAAAAAACCATCATTATCGAAATCTTGTGCCACATATTCTCTACCTGTGCTTGTAATAATATCATAGCCTGAACCTGCAGTAACACTAGTGAATGTTCCGTCGCCATTATTTTTTTTCACATTGGTTCCGCCATTTGAATTCGAGTTTACCCCAACAATAACGTCCATCCAGCCGTCATTGTTAAAGTCGCCAACAGCACCAGACCAAGTTTGTTCAGGATTCGCCATATTGGCTTCTGTAGCTACATTGGTGTAGGTTCCGTTGCCATTGTTTCTGTGTAACTGATCAATATTGCCACCAACACCAGAACCGCCTTGACCACATTTTGCGATGTATACATCTATGTCGCCGTCGTTGTCATAGTCAAACCAATTGGAAGCATAATTTCCACCAGAAGGGAAATCGCCAATTCCACCTTGTATGTGATTTAAGTTGGTTCCGTCATTAATATAATACCTATTCGGAGCGTTGTCATCGCAGGCAAAGGCATCTAGTTTACCATCATCGTTAATATCCACAAAATTGGTTCGCTGTACTAAGTAATTTTGAGGTTTTCTATCCGTAGTGTAGGCAGTTCCATTGGAATTAGCCTTCAAAAAAGTGACACCACTTCCAGATCCCCAAATCAAATCGTTATAGCCATTATTGTCAAAATCACCTGCAGCAATGCTCCAAGATGGCGATATTATAGTATTGGTTAGTGTATAAGTTGTGGTTGTAAATGTACCATTAGTTTGTTGGTACGAGATAGCCATAGACGTGGTGTTTATTGGAGATACTATATCGTCTTTGTAATCTCCATTCATGTCAACGATGCAATTGTTAAACGAACCCGCAATTCCCGCAACAGGAGTTGAGGTAAAAGAAAGTCTATCAGGTGCAGGAGGCGGGGCAATTGAAACGGTAAAATCAAATCCAGCTTGACTGTATCTATTGTCAAATGCAATATAATAAACAGTTCCCGTGGTAGCGGTAAAACTCACTTGCGAAGTATTGGTTCCGTTAAAGTCATCATTTGAACCCACACAAACCAAACCTAAACAATTTCCAGAATATACAATGACTCTTGTGTCGGCATTGTTGTTTTGAGGTAGTACTGTTGAAACGATAAAAGTGTTGTTCTCAGTTGCCGTAAAACTATACCATTTTCCTTTCGTTCCTGCGCCATTGGGTAAACCACAGAGTTGAGTTGGAGCTGTTCCTGTTTCATTGGTAAATGAGGGAGCCGTAGTAGTAGAACCAACTGTAACAGTGAGTGCGCTACTACAATTTCCTTGTGCCATTAACATCGTAATATTGAAAATGGTCAATAGTGAAAGTAATCTTTTTTTCATAACTTTTTTTGGGATTAGTTGCATGTTTGGGTTAATAATGAAATCCATTGCTCCAGAAGAGAAACTCCTTCATCGTGTACTATGGTTCTTCCTAGCATTGGCATTCTTTCACTTTCATCATTAGAATTTAAGCGGTAATGCAATACAGATTTGTTTGGAATTCCTGGTGTAATCAATCGTTGTAAAGTAGGACTAATTTCTTCATCTGCCACCACACAAATCCCTAAATTACTCATAACCGTTGTTTCACTAAACGCTAGTCGAAGCGCACGGTAATCACAACGCGCTTGATCTTGATGGCAATGTGCGCAGTTGGCGTCCAAGTAGGAGCGTACTCGTAACTCTAGTGGTAACGAGGTATTATGATAATCGACAGTTGATACAATAGATGAAGGAAAACTTTGTAAATAACCTTGTTCAACTAACTTCTGCAGTTGATTGCTGCTCCCGCTCGCATACGAGAAGTTATGATTTAAATTTTGAGGTTTTATTCCAATTGGTGTTGCAATTTCATTCTTTTTGTGACAAGCAAAACACTCTGCATCTGAGGGAATGCGGTAATCGGTTGTTACAATTTCATTGTTAGGTTTCTTGAAAGTAATTGTTTTGGAGCTTCCATTGGCAAAATCGGTTCCCGATATTAATGTAGCATCCGTTTGGGCATCATTCCACAAATATTCATAAAATTTCCATCCATCTGATTTTCGAATCATTAATCGTGTCTCAATAATTTGTGTAGTATTTCCGGGCTGGATGGTCGTGTAGTAAAAATTTTTAATCAAAGCAGTTCCCACTGGACAATCAAGTATTTTGTCATCGGAAACATAATTGGCCTTACTACCTGCGGGCATCCAAATGAATCTTTTTTTCGAAGCATAATCTGTAAAAAGACCACTGGCTGGCTCAAGTGGAATAACATTTAGAGAGGGTATTTGGTTTTTCATATCCCCTTCAAAAAAATGATAATCAGAAAGTTTTGGATAAGGAACTTGGGTCAAATCAACGACCACTGGAGAAACTTGTGGCACTGGCACATACTCTTCTTCCTTGTCAGAGCACGATAAAAAAATTAATATTGTTGCAATAAAAAGGGTGATTCCTGCGAAGTGGTATTTTTTCATTTTTTTAAATTAAACCAACCAAAAGTATAAAAAAAAAGATAACTTCCTAATTGTAATTGGGTTAAATTCAAAAAAAATCTAAAATTTTTATAAACAATAAAAAAGTCTATGTAAATCAGTATCTGCTAAACTATTTAAAAGTAAAAGGTGATTTTTCTTTTTGAACTGATACAATGTAATATTTGGTATCGCCCCACCAAGGAAAAGTGGTGTAACGCTCTATGTACGAAACTTTAACATACTGGCCTTGGTTTTTTTTGAGATCAGCAATAACCTCTTCATCACTGTCTAAAACAGAAAATTTGAAGATTTGCGCACCAGCAATTCCTTGACTAATTTCTCCTTCCCAAGTTTTAAAAACATAGCCTTTTTTGCTGAATTTGATCAATTCGCCAGTTCGGTCACCTTCGCTGTATGTAGCGTAATAGGCTATGGTAAAAAAAAGTGCAGTTAAAACAACGACAACAATAACAAAATAAATTCCAATTCTTCGTAACATAGTTTACTAATTTTGAGTTGAGTTATCTTCAAACGATGTAGCTCTATTAAGTATATTTTCGGGTAATGCCTTTTTGGCTTTAGCCCCCATTTTTTTCAATTTTTCAACACTAGTAATGAGGTTGCCTTTTCCCTCAACCAACTTATTCATAGCGCCTTGGTATTCTACCTTGGCTTCCTCCATTTTTTTTCCAATTTTAATCAAGTCGCCAACAAAACCTTCAAACTTATCATACAAAGCACCTGCCTGACGGGCAATTTCTAAGGCATTTTCTTGTTGCTTTTGGTTGGTCCACATGCTGTCAATTGTGCGAAGTGTAGCCAACAAAGTTGATGGCGTTACGATGACAATATTTTTTTCAAAAGCCTTATTGTATAAGCTAGTATCTTCGTTTAAAGCTATGGCAAAAGCCGATTCAATTGGGATGAACAACAACACAAAGTCAGGACTTTCCATTTGATACAAATCATGGTAATTTTTGTTGCCCAAATCGGCCACATGACGTTGAATAGAAGCCACGTGTTCTTTGAGAAATTGCGCTTTAGCTTCGTCATTTTCCTCATTAATATAGCGCTCATAGGAAGTCAAAGCTACTTTTGAGTCGACAATCATTTTTTTTCCATCTGGCAAGTTAATAATCACATCAGGAAACACTCTATTGCCTTCATCAGTCACAAAACTTTGTTGCACAAAATACTCGCGATCTTTTTCCAATCCCGATTTTTCGAGTACACGCTCCAAAACCAATTCACCCCAATTTCCTTGCATTTTGCTATCGCCTTTGAGGGCTTTGGTTAGGTTGATGGTTTCTTTACTCATTTGCTCGTTCATTTCGCGCAAACCCAAAATTTGTTGACGTAAAGCAGCATGATAGTCAATACTTTCTTTGTGCGTATCTTCCACTTTTTTTTCAAAAAGCTGAATTTTGTCTTGCAAAGGCGATAATATGGTTTTTAAGTTTTCTTTGTTTTGCTCCGTGAATTTGGTTGTTTTTTCTTCCAGAATTTTATTGGCTAAGTTTTCAAATTCTTTGGTGAACTTTTCCTGAAGTTGCTCAACTTCTTGTTTTTGTTCTTTATTTCGTTCCCATAAATTGTCAAAATCAGTTTCTTTTTTTGATAATTGAATCATCAATGTTTCTTTTTCGGCTCGAATTGTTTCACGCTCTTGAACCGTTTGTGCAACTAGCGATTTCAATTGGTCAATTTGGACTAACAAGCCGTTTATCTTTTCAGTTAAAGATGCTTTTTCTGTTTTAGATTGGGCTGAAAACAACAACTTACCGAGGTAAATCCCAAGGAATAATGCGATAATAAAGGCGACGATAACAAAAATACTACTGTTCATTTTTGGCGTATTTAAAGAGTTTAAAGATACAGACTTTCTTGCAGAAATGTTTTTAATGTTAAAAAATAATTATAATTTTTGGCATCGTTTTTGAAAAGATTGAGATTTGTTAAGAATGAATTATATTTGCAATCATCAAAAAATGTAAATTATGACTAGAAAAATTACACTTTTAGCTTTTTTATTGGTTTCCTCTCTCTCTTTTGCTCAGATTGGTCCAGTTGGACATCTTACCATTTTTTCTGAGGATGGAGACAAATTTACTCTAATTTTAAATGGTGAAGTCATCAACGACACCCCGCAAACTAATTTGCGAGTTGAAGATTTGAATCAACCGTACTACAACGCTAAGATTAAGTTTGCCGATGCTAGTTTGACAGAAATAACCAAAAACAATTTAATGATTTCTGATGCCGATGGAAACTTTGCTGATGTTACCTACAAAATTCGCCGCGACAAAAACAACAAAACCAAAATGAAGATGAATTATTTCTCGGCGATTCCAGTACAACCCAATTTTGTTCCGGCATCTAACGTACACGTGATACACTATGGTCAGCCTCGACCTGTGGCAGTGCAACCGATTGGCGGTGTTACTCAAACTACTACCACTACCACTACTCAAGTAGGTGGAACCAATGTTGGTGTTGGAGTAAATGTAGGCGGTATTAACATGGGAGTAACTATCAATGATTCGATGGGTGGAGAAGTAGTTACGCAAACAACAACTACGACTACTCATACGGGAACAACCGGTAATCACTACATAGAACCAGTTAGAGGTTGCGGTGGACGCTCTTGTATGACACCACGCGATTTTAGTGCGGCCTTGAGTACAATAAAAGCTCAGAATTTTGAGGATACACAATTGAGAACAGCCAAACAAGTGATTACTGCAAATTGTTTGAATGTAGATCAAATCATTCAAATTGCAAATACGTTTAATTTTGAGGAAAATAAATTGGAGTTTGCTAAATTCGCCTACGATTACTGTATTGAACCCAGAAATTATTTTAAGTTAAACGGAATATTTACTTTTAGTAGCAATGTTGACGAATTGTCAGATTATGTTCAAAGCAGACAATAAAATTAAATAAAAATAGAAGAAAGACTACCCGTTACCCTAGGTAGTCTTTTTTATTTTTGCCGTTATGCAACACCGCCATTTTTTACTCCACAAACCACACGGGTTTTTAAGCCAGTTTGTTTATGAAAAAAAACGTTCCAAAAAGTTATTGGGCGAATTGTACCATTTTCCGACAGGAACCATGGCTATTGGCCGATTGGATGAAGACTCGGAAGGCTTGCTGTTGCTCACTACAGATGGAATGATGAGCGAAATAGTGCGCAGTAAAACGGTTGAAAAAGAGTATTTGGCTCAAGTTGACGGGCTTATTACCCCTGAAGCTATTGAACTGTTACAAAAGGGCGTTGAAATTGGTTGTAAAGGAGTACGCTATTTTACTCAACAATGCAAAGCAAAAAAAGTAACCCAATTACCGGCTTCTATTGGTGCGGGTCGTCGGATTCGCGATGAGCGTCACGGACCAACGAGTTGGCTTTCTATCACGCTTACCGAAGGTAAATTCAGGCAAGTACGAAAAATGACTGCAGCTGTAGGTTTTCCTACATTGCGATTAATCCGGGTTCGCGTTGGTGCTATTGAACTGAATAATTTGAAAGCGGCAGAAGTCATGGAAGTTGACCAATTTCATATCTAACAGGCTAAAAATCTAAGAAATCTATTATGCTAAATATCGTTTTAGTTGAACCTGAAATCCCCAATAATACGGGAAATATTGGTCGTTTGTGTGTGGGAACAGCAAGTCGTTTGCATTTAATTCATCCGTTTGGATTTGAAATTAATGATAAAAACCTGAAGCGTTCCGGATTGGATTATTGGGTGCATTTGGATTGGTACCAATACCAAAATGTAGAAGAATGGATGGCCCAAATTCCCGATCAATCACGTGTGTTTTTAATGAGTTCTCATGCCACAAAATCTATCTATGATGTTGCATTTCAAGATGAAGATTGGTTGGTTTTTGGCAAAGAAAGTGTTGGTTTGAGTGAAGCCATTTTATCAAAATTTGAAAACCATCTGACAATTCCTATGTCAAAGTTGATTCGAAGTTATAATGTTGCCAACTCTGTTGCTTTTGTAGTAGGAGAGGCCAAAAGGCAGCTTCAAGTGAAATGATAATCAGTGGAAGATAAACCGACCTTTTTGAGGGTCAAATTGTATGGATTCATCTTTAAAAAGTTGGGAAAAAATGCCAGAGGAAATTAAATTACACGGTTGGTCTTGCACCACATTGCTTTCGGTCATTACTATCATTTCATCAGACAACTGAATAGCCAAATCGATGTCGTGGGTGGAAAACAAAATGCATTTATTGGTTTCTATTGCTAATTTTTTCAAAAGCTTGAAAAGCGACACTTTGTGCAGTAAGTCTAAATGCGTAGTGGGTTCATCCAATATGATGAGCGGCGTATTTTGTGCTAATGCGCGGGCTACCAATACTTTTTGAAGTTGACCATCACTAATTTCAAAGTGCTTTTTCGTTACCAAATGCTCAATGTGTGTCAATGCTATGGCCTGTTTGATTTTGTCTTTATCCTCCAAAGACAAACTTCCTATCCAATTGGTATAAGGTTGTCTTCCTAAGGCAACTAATTCGTAGACAGTCAAATTACTGGGAGGCAATTTTTCGGTTAACACCAAACTCATTTGTTGGGCTAAATCGGATGAAGAATAGGTTTTTAGTTCTTTTTCATGCAATAAAACTAAACCGTCAATAGGTTCCTGAATACCAGAGATTGTTCGCAATAAGGTCGATTTTCCAATGCCATTACCCCCAATCAAGGCAATCAATTTACCCTTTTGTAAATTCAAATGGATGTGTTGAGCAACCACAACTGACTTCTGTTTGGTTGTGTAACCAATAGATAAATTTTTAGTGGATAAAATGTTTTTTTCAGTTGTCATTTTTGTTCTTTAATTGAAAAATCAAACTAAATTTCGTTTCCGTACCAATAACCAAATTACAACAGGTGCACCAATTATTGAGGTTATGGCGTTGATAGGAAGCGTAAATTCCATTCCGGGCATTTGTGAAATCATATCGCAAAAAAGCATAATGATTGCCCCAATGAGTATGGTGCTTCCAAACAAAATGTTGTGATTGCTGGTTTGAAACAATAACTTTGAAATATGAGGAACGGCCAATCCTACAAAGGCAATCGGTCCAGCAAAAGCAGTGATGCTACCGGCCAAAATACTCGTAGCAAATAAGATCAAATAACGCGATTTTTTGATATTTAATCCCATGCTTCGCGCATAGTTTTCTCCTAGTAATAGAGCATCCAGCGTTTTTAAGGATAGTAAACTCATGACCAATCCAATCGCCACACTAATAGTTAATGTTAGAATGTTCAACCATGATAAATTGCCTAAGTTTCCCATACTCCAAAAGGTGAATTTTTGCAATTGTTCTGCTGTACTAAAATAGGTGAGTACCGAAACAATAGCGCTGGTAAAACTGCTAAACATCAAACCCACAATCAAAATGGTGGCTGTGTCACGAAGTTTTTGAGCTACTATCAATACCATTACAAGGACAGCAAAACTTCCCAAACACGACGCTATAATTATTCCCAATGACGAAACCAACAATTCAGCCAGAACCGTTGGTACTAAACCAGCGCCCAAAATAACAAAAGCTACTCCCAAACTCGATCCTGAGCTTAGACCAAGCACATAAGGCCCTGCCAGCGGATTGCGGAATAAGGTTTGCATCAAAAGTCCCGAAACGGATAAACCTACGCCTACCAAAATTGCTGTGATGGCTTTGGGCAATCTAAAGTGAACAATGATGTATTCCCATGTGGATTTGGATGCTGAGGAACCTAGTAAACTTTTTAAAACTTCTTTCAAAGGTATAGCAACTTGACCCGAGGAAATATTCAAAACCATCAATGCCAAAAGCAGCACTGTTAATCCTATAAAAATAGTTTTATTTCGTGAGGTTCGCATTACTGAAGTTTTTCAAAAAAGAAAGGTTGATAACCGGCTAATAATTCGGGATGCAAAATTTTGACCACATCCTTAAGTACAATATCAGGTCGATTGGGAGCTAATTCGTAGTACAAAATGCCTCCCGTTTTTCCTTTTTTTCCACTAAAAGAATATACTTTTTTCTTTTCAAAAGCAGTAAATTTCTGGTAATGCGGATTGGCGTCTATCATTTCTTGTAAGCTCGAAAATTGCCCAGAAGTAATCCAAAAATCAGCGTCTTTAGCTTTTTCAAATACCGTTTCAAAAGACAATGCTAAACTGCCGGTGCCTTTGGTTTCTTGCCATAAATAGTTGGAATTGGCTTCTTGCAATAACAAACAACCCCAACTGGTACCTTTGGGCAAATACCATTTGTCTTCAAACATATCACCAATCAAAATTGTGGGCTTGTTTTTGGCTCTTTTGGCAATTTCAATGGTTTTTAGGTACTCTTTTTCAATTTTAGAAAACAATTCATTTGCCTCTTTTTGTTTTCCATACAAAGCACCAAAAAACTTAATCCACTCGGCTTTTCCCAGTGGTGTTTCTTCATTCCAATCGCCATTGAGCATTACTTTTAATCCACTTTTTTGAAGGTTCTCAAGTGCTGGATTAGCATTATCAATGCCATAACCAATAATAACATCGGGTTGCAAGTCGATCAAAACTTCAATGTTGAGCGATTGATTGTTTCCAAGTTCTTTCACTTTTCCCGCCTCAATTAAGTTTCTAACTTTTGGAGATGAAATGTAATCCAAGTGCGGAAAACCCACCAATGTTTTTTCTTCATCAAGCATTACTAGGGAAGGGATATGCGTGGTTGAAGTGGCTACAATAGTTTGAATTGGAACCGAAATTATAGTATTATTTTTCAATGAATCAGGTACTTTGCCTTTTCGCTCTTTTAAAATGTAAGTGTACGTTTGGTTAGCATTGGGCCACGGATTCGTTACTTTAACCACCGAGTAGCCATCGTACTTGACTACAGAAAAACCTTTGGCGTATTGTACCGTATTTGAGTTTATTGTGGTAAAAGTAGCTGTCTCTTTCTGTTTACATTGCACAAAAAAAGCGAAAATGAGCAAGTAGAAAAGTCCTTGAAATCGGTGCCGCATCCGTAATTTTTTTCACAAAAGTAAAATATTGTAGTTACAAATTCACTTTTATGTCACATTTGATTCAAAATACGAAATAGTTTTCGTCTCAGAGAAAAAAATGCAAGAGATGACAGCTGCGGTAAATGCGCTTGTGAGGTGATTATGCCTATCAATTTGTACCACCTTATTGTGGGTATGGTTTGCACAACAAAAAGATTTTCTAGGAAAAGAAGGAGCATTTGCTCGAATTCACATATCTTTGCGCTCGTATTTCGGTTGTTTTTCCGTTTTTTCGGATTAACATTAAAAGGGAATCGGGTGA
>CAZAJH010000044.1:0-10575 GCA_964485385.1 uncultured Flavobacterium sp. | reverse complement strand
GAAATAGTTAAGCTATTTTTCACTGGGTTTGGGTAATAGTTTAAATTATTAAAAACAAAACCATTAGCACTTAAAGTTTCTATAAACTCGGTAGTAAAGGTATTAGTTACAATGGCTGGATTAAAGTCAAAATAAATACTGGCGTTATTTGGAATGATATCTCCAACAGCAAAATTTGCGTAAGGTTTGATTCGGAAAGTGATGAAACCATGACCAATTTGGGTGTTAGGCACCGAAACTGGAAGTTGAATTTTTCTGAACTCAAAGTTAGCAATAGCATTAGTAACATCACTCGTATAATCGTGTGAAGCCGAAATAACTTGTAAGGTTGCTGGATTGAGTTTAGCGTCTAATATATCAGTGATTTTTATATTTACCGCACTGGCTGTTCCAGTATTTTCAAATCGAATAGTATAATACAAATAGTCATTAATGGTAAAAGTGGAATGTAAAATTTTATCACCATGACTTTCCATTTTGTCATTTGGATCGTACGAATTTACCACAACTTCACTAATTGAAAAGGCATTGTTTTCACTATTAGTATCACCTTCAAGTGGTGTTATGGAGGCCGAATTGACGAGTGATTCTCCAGCCATAATAGTAGTCGGCACATTTAATGTTATATAAACATAGCGTGTTTCATATGGGAGTAAATTACTATATCCATAACTAAATCCGTTTGAAGTTAACGTAATTCCAGCTTGCGAAACCGACGCAAGAGTCAAACCATTATCATAAGAAAAATGGACGGTTCCAGAGGGAATAGTTTGATTACTTAGGTTGGTGTAAATTAAGATAAGATGATATTCAAAACCAGGTCGAGGCGCCTCGTTAGATACAACATTTACAGCAACATCAGTATAATTTTGTGTCGATACAATAGGGAAAGAATACGTTTGAATACCTTGGTTTTGGTTTACAATTATATTCGAATAACTTGACGGCGTTACAGTATAATAACTACTCAAATTAGGGGAAATAGTATACGAAACAGCATAGTTATTATTTTGATTGGTATCGTAAAAAGTATGCAAACCTGTGTTGGATGATACATTGTGAATAGTGCCTGAATTATTCTTTTCGATATGGAATTGTCCAAACGGAAAACTTAACTCATCAGTATCTTTTGTAGCATTATTGTTACTGTCAATAAAAGCTTGCAATTGAATTCCTGAACAATCCAATGCTCCTAATTCCTGATTAATGTCTGTAATTCGAATATAACCTTGTTGATTGCTAAAATTGGTTACCATAATAAGGTAATATTGCCCAGCGACAGGGTTTTGAATCACAGGAAATTCTGTAGATTGCGCTGAATAACTGCAATTCACAATTTTATCTGCAGTTAATGCCGAACAACCCGATTGAGGATTAGTGTAAGGGCCATAAATGATGTAATCAACATCCAATAGTTGACCTGAAAAATCGATAGTAGTGTTTTGTTCAATTTTCAAATTGACGTTGCCATTTTGATTGGCTTGCATGTAAAACCAAGTCGGATTAGGATGTGACGCTAAACAACCATAGTCGGAGTTAGGTTCGTCGTAGATAGAATTTCTATTATTAAGAAATGGCTCGCCGAGAGCACCACACAACGAATTGGCTTCTACACATTTGAACGGATTGATACAATTCGAAATACTGTCTAATCCGATTGCCATAATTAAATCACAGTCGTCTACTTGATTTAGTCTTGCATATACATAAGTAAATACTAAAGATCCTATAGCATAATTGGAACTATTTGTAATGGGATTAATTTGATTGATAGCATCAAAATAATCCGAATAATACGTTAAATTTGTATACCCAGCCAATGGTTCGAAGTCATGTAAATTAAAGTTTACTACACCATCACCATTATCATCACAAGAGTAAAAAAAATCAAGATCACTTATTAGATTCGTAGATTCAAAGGTTATGTAACAAGCTCCAGAATAGTATTGAGCAGGATTGCTAATGTTTGCTACTCGAGCGTATAGGGTGTATACACCTTCGCCTTGACAAAATGTCATTGGAATGGCGTTGTTATTAGTATTGGCATCGGATTGACTTAAATGATAAGAAATAACATAATCAGTCGGATTTAAATTGCCAATTATTTCTGAATTGTAATTGGATAAATCCACACAACCAGTTTCTCCGACATCTACACAAAAATATTCATGGAAAGGATTTATGGTTCCACAATCGAACAATACTAAATCAAACGGTAAAATCTCATAATCACTGGTTTGTGTGTTTGATAGTTTGGCAAAAATAATTTGATTAGCCGAAGCACAATAATTACTTACATTCAATATAGGATTGGTATTATTTAGAGCGTCACTTTCTGAGGTAAAATAGTTAACTTCATAATATGCAGGGTTAAGAGTATTGATGATTAGGTTGGTATTCGTACTGAAGTTAAAACAATCCGATGGTAAACAACCGCTTAATGGTTGGGGTAAGCCGCTTTGGGAACAATTTTCTAAGACAAGCTCAAACGTACTTATTGAAAAACAATTAACGTTTGCTTTTTGAACTCTAACATATAAAATATGTAATCCATAACTGTTGATAGCGTAAGTTTCATTTTGATTTAATGGATTTACTGCATTCAAAGCATCGTTGTAGCTTTCATGATAGCTCACAGCATAATTTAAATTTTCAGAAAAATAATAGTTGTAATCAGATAAAGGCATGATTGAGGTTTGAATTCCATTGAAATCATAATCGCATTGTGTTTCGGTATAAGTAGTAATTGTTGGATTATTAACCACCTCTAAATCGAAGTTTTTTGTCGTAATTTCACTCGTGTTGCTATTGATAATTTTCATGTAAAGCGTTTGAGGATTGCTCACATTTACATAACTATTAGTGTTTGAAATGGAGTTGTTGTTACCATTTAAATCTCCCAAACTCAAGTAAAAACTTACCTGAAAATCGGAAGGATTATAGCCGTTTAAAGCCTGTGAGGTAGCCAAATTAAGGTCGAATGAACCCACATTGTTTTCGCCACAGGCGACCAAATTTGTGATTTGATTGTTGGCTTGGCTCATGGCCCATAACGACCAAAAACCAACGACAAGGAAAATAATTTTCTTTTTCATAATTATTCTTTTACAATTTTTATGGTTTTTTCTTGTCCTTCCGAAGTCACTTTCACAAAATAAATTCCATTAGAAATCCCACTAAAATCAATATCAGTTTGTAGATTATTTACCTTTAGAGTAATTATTTTTTGTCCTAAAACTGAGGTAATTTCAACAGAATCAATTATTAAAGCATTCGAAATCGTTAAACTATTTTTCACTGGATTAGGGAAGAAATTTAAATTGGTGAAAGCAAAATTTGAATTGCTTAATGTTTCTACAAATTCGGTTGTAGTGGTATTGGTTACTATAGCCGGATTAAAATCAAAGTAAATTTCGGCTGTATTCGGTATGATGTCGCCAATCGCAAAACCAGCTTTCGGTTTGATTTGGAACGTAATAAATCCATGACCAATTTGAGTATCGGGAACTGATGGCGGTAAATTAATACCATCAAATTTCCAAGTTAAATGAGTACCTACGCGATCTAAAACATAATCATGCGAGGCAGCAACCATTCTAATTGTGGTTTCATCCAATTGACTGTCTAATACATCTTCCACTCTAACATTAATGGCTTCAGCGGTTCCTGTGTTTTCAAAACGGATGATGTACGTCAGATAATCGTCGGTAGAAAACTCATCAAATTCGATTCGTCCACCATGGCTTTCTTGTTTGTCGTTGGGGTCATAAGAACCAACTATAACTTGATTGATTTCATACGAATTATTAGCAAGATAAAAATCGTTGGCGGGTGCAGTAACCGTAGCAGAATTGGATAAAATTTGACCTAAACTTACTGATGGAATCGTTGGTACTGTCATGTAAACATATATCGAAATGATTTGATTGGGAAGTATAGTACCAAAATCATAAGTAAATCCGTTTGAAATTGGCGTAGTTCCCGAAACTGAAATTGAACTAATAGTAACAACTGGGTCGTGTGTAAAAGTCAAAGTCCCCGATGGAATTGGTTGATTTCCGTTGTTGGAAACATAAATTATTTGGATATGAGTAAAACCAGGTCTAGGCTGACCCAACGGAATAATAAATGCGCTGATATCATTAAAAGGTAATGCCGTTACAGCAAAATTATAAGTCGAAACACCCGTTCCACTTGCTACAGTCAAATTGGTATAGGACGATGGCGTAACACTGTAATTAGATGAAAATAAACTATTTAGAGTAAAACCAACGTTGTAATTATTACTTGGATTGGATTCATACAAATACAACATACCATTAGAGGACGTTACATTATGAATGGATCCATTATTTATTTGATAGTTAAAATCACCTACCGTAATGTTTTGTTCCGTTCCGTCTTGAATGCCATTGTTGTTGGAGTCCAAAAATACGTTTAATTTAATACCATCACTCAAACTAAGTGCTGTAGTACTTGCATAATCATTTTGAACCGTACTTCCGTTTAATGTGCCCTGAACTAGTATGGAATTGGTTACCATACCAGCATTAATATCTTCTTGTGTTAATACATAAAAGGCTGTAAAAGTAGAATTATCAGAAGCAAGAGGAGCTAACGAGACCAATGGTCCACCCGACAAATTTAAATTGGTGTTCTCAACAGTAATGTCAGTAATCGGTAAATTACATGAGGTATTGGTAACGGTTATTTGATAATTAATCACATCGCCAACATTGGTCACGCCGTCATTGTTAAAATCAGCATAGGCGGCTTGCATGCTCACTGTTATCCCTTCCACAGAATTTAAAACAAAACTTTGCAATTGCGAGGAGCAAACGCCTTCAGTTACCGTGAAAGAGTAGTTTCCTTGTGCTAAATTAGTTAGAACGGTGGTCGAACCACTACCATTTATAACTGGTAAATTAACGCCGTTTAATGATAAGTTTATGGCCCAATTGCTTGCAGGCAAATTACTTAGTTGTACAGAACCCGTGACATTTAGACAATCGGGTTGAACAATTGAAGTAATTGTCGGATTGATGTTACAAGTATTGAGATGAAGGATAACTTGAGCCGTATCACAATTATTCGGATTTCCAATTTCACATATTTGGTACGTTATTAAATAAACACCTGGTAGTGGAGGTGGGAATAACGACCCAAAATTGATAAACCCCTGTGCATCAACACTAGCTCCTGTGTTTGATAGCGTGGTAACTGTCACATTATTTGGAGTAACCGCAACACCATTTAAAGTGTCATTTAACAATACACTGTAAAAATTGTTATTGGGAGCTGAGGCTATTATTTCATCATCAACTGCATTAATAAATGGACTGTTAACAGGAACGCTAACAACAGCCGTATCACAATTGGTAGGATTTAGTATTTCACATATTTGATAGGTAAGAGTGTAATTTCCTGACGGTGTTCCAGGTGCAACGACAACATTGGTTCCGCTCAATGTAACTCCCGGATTAGTGCTTGCTACCATCGTTAGGGTTACTTGAGAAGGCACGACAGGAGCGCCATTAAGAGTGTCATTGATTATTACGTTTGTATAGGCAACACCACCTGTTGAAGTAGTAGGATTTCCAAAATCGTCAACGGCAACAATCGGTGCTGCTGTGACATAGATTGTGACTGTTGCTGAGTCGCAATTAGTTGGGTTGGCAATTTCACAAATGGTATATGTGATGGTAAAAGTTCCCGCTTGTGTATTGGAAACTACTGAAACAACTCCCGTTGTTGGATTTATATAAGGAACATTGGTAGATGGTAGTGGTGTTATATTATTTACACTTACTGAAATCAGTGATAGGTTAACTGCATTTCCGTTGAATGTATCATTGGTAAAGATGTTTCCAACATTATTATTTCCTACAGATCCGTTGGTAACGGGCATAATATCATCATTAGCTACAATCTGCCCAAATCCTAAAATTCCAATAAATAACAAAACCAAAGTGTAAATTTTTCTCATAATCAATCTTTTAACAAAACAAAAATAAGAAAATTACTTACAAAAATTGTATCTCTGTGAGAATATATGAGTTTTAGTGGAGAATTTAAACCTATTGTAAATACAAACAATGATTGAAATAATCAATTATGGCTTTGCCTTGGAGTAAAACATCAGCGCCAATTATGCCATCTACGGGTTTGGCCTTGTGTTGGGTAAGCGCTAGGTTAACATGAGTCAAATCAAATACAATCAAACTACTGTTAACTTCTTTCCACCGACCTAATTGCAATTCGTTGTTGCTCGAAAGTTGTGTATAGATGCCTGAAGCTCCAGCACCAGCGGCTTGTGTAGAGGAACTTTCGGTAGCGAGTTTAAACTTTTCAATGGCTTCAAATCCGACACAACTGTTGCTGGCTCCCGTATCTAAAATAAAATTACCCTTTACCCCATTTAGTGTCGCTTTGATGAGTAAATGCTGGGTTTTAGAAACCTTAAAGTTAATCTTTTTGTACCGTTCTTTTCGAAGAAGATCTTGAATGGCTTTCATTTGAATTGCAAAATTTGCACAAAGATATGCGTTTTCGCCCTTGTTATTGTTATGATTAATGGTAGTATAGTCTTAATAATTGTATTTTTGCTGCTAATTTTAAAACCATGATTTTAACCGACACGCATACTCATCTTTATTCTGAAGAATTTCAAAACGACCGCGAAGCAATGATCCAACGGGCCTTTGATGCGGGTGTTTCTCGTTTGTTTGTGCCTTCGATTGATTCTACGTATACCCAAAAAATGTACGATTTGGAAGCCCAGTTTCCCAACAATGTTTTTCTGATGATGGGATTGCATCCGTGTTATGTGAAGCCAGAAACGGTTGATTCTGAGTTGTTTCATGTAGAAAATGAACTCAACAAAAGAAAATTTTCAGCAGTTGGCGAAATCGGAATCGATTTGTATTGGGACAAAACAACGATAGACCTCCAAAAGATGGCTTTTAAGCAGCAAATTCAGTGGGCCAAAAAACACCAATTGGCTATTAATATTCACTGCCGCGATGCTTTTGATGCGGTTTTTGAAGTGCTTGAAAGCGAACGAAGCAGCGATTTGTTCGGGATTTTTCATTGTTTTACAGGCGATTTTGATCAGGCGCAACAAGCTATTAGCTTGAATATGAAACTCGGAATTGGCGGTGTAGCTACTTTTAAAAACGGAAAAATTGACCAATTTCTGAACCAAATCGATTTACAACACATTGTCATCGAAACCGATGCGCCCTACTTGGCACCTGTCCCTCATCGCGGAAAACGAAACGAAAGTAGTTACGCACTGTTAATCGCTCAAAAACTAGCCGAAATTTATGGTGTTTCCATCGAAACATTAGCACAGCAAACTACCGAAAATTCAAAAGCTATTTTTGGAATCTAATTGCATCCCTTCAACAAAGTTTCTTTTCGATTCAAATCTAAAAGTCTTTTTCAAACAAGAAGCCGTTGTTAAAATGAGTTCTTTTTTTGTAAAACATTTAAGATGAACGAAATAATTACTATATTAGACGCAAGGAAATCTGTTTTTCCCGCATGAAAAAGAAACTAAAAAGTACTAAAATGATCAAAAATTACCTTAGCAGTTGCCTGTTGTTGCTCGCATTTTTGGGTTATTCTCAAAACAGCAATCCAACCAAATCGTTCCGTCAAATTCCTCCTACACATCTTTCACATCCTGAATTGGGAAAAACAACCCACTCGGTAGCTTTGCATGAAGTAGATTATGAATTGGTGCACAACCGAACCCGATACTCACGAACGTTTCTCAATACCAATAAAACCAAAACTACAGTTCAATCGGCCATTCCTCTGCATTACCAATCGGCAAATGGTTTTTGGAATACGATTGACTACAAATGGTCTCAAAACGGCCACTCTTTTTCTTTTCCTGTTCAAAATCCGTTTTTTCAAATCGATAGCCAAAAAGCAACGCTCACTGTTGATAACCAACCAATTGTGTTGGCTAATACAAGTCATTTGGTTTTTGTAGGCAATACCAATTCGGTGATTAGAAAACTAACTTCTACAGAACAAGAAGCGGTGTTGCAAAACGACAATGAATTGATTTTCAATAATATAATTCAAAATGTTGATAAGCAAATCAGTTTGTATAGCGGTGCCATGAAGTACAATTATGTCATTCAAAACGCGAGCTTTTTCCCCCAACAATTTGATCGACTTTTAGTAGAAGAAACTATTGATTTACCACAGGGATTTACTTTGCGAATGAACAATAACAACCTTGTTATTAGTAACGCTGTAGGTCAGGAAGTGCTTGTTTTTCAACAACCTGTAATTTCAGATAGCAAGGTTGGAGAACGCAATATGCGTCAACTGCCCTACGAAGCGAGTTACACCATCGAACAAGTAGCCGCTCACCAGTACAAAATACAAATTCCAATTGAGGGTTCGTGGTTGCAAGATGCTGCCCGCGTTTTTCCAATCACCATCGATCCGGTGGTAACGGTAACCAATAACAATATGATCAATTCATGCTTTTTACCCGCATACCAACAAGCGCCCTTACAAGTAGCGGTACCTGCGGGCGAAACAGTTTTGTCAACCAATATCAGTTATGATTTTATAGCGGTAGCAGGTTCAAATGCTTGGATGTCAGATCAACGAAGTTTTGTTTCAGGTCCAAACGGACAGACAGCAGTGGCTGTTGGTGTTGGCAATACAGCTGGCACTTACACCTACAATATTACAGACAGTACGATTGGAAACGGGATTTCTACGGGTCAAATCGAGTATGTGTTTAATTTTTCTCGAAATTTTGGCGGTAACGGTTGTAACCCCACCTACAATTTGGTCAATCGTAGGCAAATAGCTGTAACGTATGGCTCGGTTGAATTTGGCAACGGCCCTTTATTAATCAACGAATATTCGGCCTCAAACCGCAATTTTAATGATGGTTTTGGAAGAAATGAAGACTGGATAGAATTGTATAACGCGAGTCCGGATAGTTATTTTAATTTGGCAGGATATTACCTGAGTAACAACATTAATAACCCAACGAAATGGCAAATTCAAAATGGTGTAATTCCACCCAACAGTCGCGTTGTCGTATTTTGTTCCAACCGAAATATTTCTTCTGGAACAGTTTTGCATGCTAGTTTTGATCTCACTCAAACCGATAACGATGAAGTGGTTTTGGCCAATCCCTCGGGAGTTATCATCGATTCACATAGTATGTTTATTACCCAAACCAACCATTCGTATGGAAGAACTTCAGACGGAGCGTCTACATGGAGCGTTTTTTCAACTCCAACTCCAGGCACTCAAAACACAGGTGGTTTTTCAAACTACGCAACCAAACCTACCTTTAGTGTAGCACCCGGAAAATATACTGCTCCAGTAACTGTAACCATAGCCTCGGTTGGAACCAATGAGCAAATTCGATACACAACCAACGGTTCAACGCCTACAGCTACGTCTACATTGTATACTGGACCAATTACCATTTCACAATCAACGGTACTCAGAGCACGTTCATTTAGTACCGAGACTACTATTATTCCTAGTTTTATTGAAACCAATACCTATTTTATCAATGAGAATTCTTCGTTGCCTGTTGTCTCTATTTCAGGAGATGCCAATTTGCAACAATTACTCAATGGAAATCAAATTGAACCAACTGGATACTTCGAATATTTTGAGAGTAACGGGGCATTTATCGACGAGACTATGGGTGATTTTGACAAACACGGAAACGATTCGTGGGCATACCCCCAACGCGGAATCGATTTTATTGCCCGTGATGACCATGGTTACAAGCGCCGATTAGTTCATCCTTTTTTCAATACTAGCGATCGAAACAAATTCAGAAGATTAATCCTGAAAGCTGCGGGAAGCGACAATTATCCTTTTCAAGCTGGTTCTATGCATTGTAGGGATGTATTTGTACAAAAAGTATCTGAATTGGCAAATTTAGATTTGGACGAGCGAAGAAGCACGTTTGTTTCTCTTTTCGTGAATGGGCAATATTGGGGTGTATATGACCTGCGTGAAAAAGTAGACGACAACCAGTATACCGATCATTATTATGGGCAAGATTATATTTTTAGAGACAGTGATCAATACATTCAATACCTCAAAACGTGGGGAGCTACCAACCCCGAGTTTGGTAATCAACCGGCTACTGATGCTTGGCAAAATTTATTGAATTATGTTCAAAATAATGATATGGCCATCGAAGCCAATTATAATGTAGTTGCATCCCAACTCAATATTGATAGTTTGGTTGATTATTTTGTCATCAATTCTTATATGGTAAACAGAGACTGGCTCAACTGGAACACATCGTGGTGGCGCGGAACCAATCCGTCGGGCGGTGCTTTAAAATGGCGTTATGCCCTCTGGGATATGGATGGTGTGTTGGGTCATTACACCAATTACACAGGAATTCCTGATACTTCGGCAGGTGCTGATCCATGTCAAGTTGAGAATTTGACCGTTGGTGTCGGACATGCACAAACCATCAAAAAATTAGTAGACGAAAGTCCCATTGTATACCAAAAATACGTGACCCGCTATGCCGATTTATTAAATACCCACCTTTCC
>CAZAJH010000043.1:0-10627 GCA_964485385.1 uncultured Flavobacterium sp. | reverse complement strand
GTTTCAAGTTTCAAGTTTCAAGTTTCAGGTGAAGTGCAAAAATAGTTTTTTTAACCGCAAAGTCACATGGTTTTCGCAAAGTTCGCTAAGTGTTTTTTACTTTCTTTCCACAATCTTGTCATGATGACAGTGGAAGCATCTCCAATAGTTGACTAACGTTTCTGTTTATTTTGATAAAAAGGAAACCAGTTTTTAGTAGAGAAAATGCTTCGGTATAAAGTTCTAGAACACAGATGAAGAAATTATACTAATTTTTAAAATTTCTCCAATCTGTGTTAAAAAAACGACCTACTTCCGTAAGCCGTCTATCCTGAAACCTGAAACCCGAAACTTGAAACCTGAAACCAATTTACCGATTCATTATCGCCTCAATTTCATCCACTTCAATAGGAATGTTGCGCATTAAGTTGAACGCCGCGCCTTGTTCCTGAATCACCATATCGTCTTCAATACGAATTCCGAGACCCTCAGCAGGAATATAAATACCGGGCTCTACCGTAAACACCATATTGGCTTTCATAGGTTCGTGAAGCAAACCGTAGTCGTGCGTGTCCAATCCCATGTGGTGCGATGTACCGTGCATAAAATATTTTTTGTAGGCTGGCCAATCCGGGTTTTCATGCTGTACATCAGCTTTGTCCAACAATCCTAAGCCCAGTAATTCAGCGGTCATAATTTTCCCCACTTCTACGTGGTATTGTTTCCATAAAGTGCCTGGAACTAGCATTTTGGTAGCTTCATTTTTCACTCGCAAAACGGCATTGTACACTTCTTTTTGTCTTGGTGAAAAACGCCCCGAAACCGGAACCATACGCGTCATATCACTCGAATAATTGGCATATTCTGCACCCACATCCAACAAAATCAAATCGCCTTCTTTGCATTGTTGGTTATTTTCAATGTAATGCAACACATTGGCATTATTTCCAGAAGCAATAATCGGTGTATAGGCGAATCCTTTGGAGCGATTGCGTAAAAATTCGTGTGCAAATTCGGCTTCAATTTCGTATTCCATTACATTGGGCTTAACAAATTGTAATACTCTGCGGAATCCTTTTTCGGTAATGTCACACGCGGTTTGAATCAAATCAATTTCTTCGCTTTCTTTCACCGAACGCAAACGCTGCAAAATGGGATTCGACTTTTCCACTTTATGTGCCGGATAATTTTCTTTCCACCATTTGACAAAACGCGCTTCACGGGTTTCGGTTTCAATCGTAGCGCGGTAATGCTCATTGGTATTGATGTAAATCGTTTCGGCATACGCCATGATTTCCTTCAAGGTTTTATGGAAATCCTGCAACCAAATTACCGTTTTAATTCCGGCTACTTCATAAGCACGCTCTTTGGTGAGTTTTTCGCCTTCCCAAATGGCAATGTGCTCGTTGGTTTCTTTTAAAAATAAAATCTCTTTTAAATGCTCATAAGGCGCATCAGGAAAAAGCAACAGTATACTTTCTTCTTGATCCACTCCCGACAAATAGAAGATGTCGCGGTGTTGTGCAAAGGGCAACGTACTGTCGGCCGAAACCGGATAAATGTCGTTGGAGTTAAAGACAGCCACACTATTGGGTTTCATTTGTGCTGTGAATTTTTTTCTGTTTTTGATAAACAAATCGCGGTCAATTGGATGGTATTTCATATTTAGATTGTTAGATTGTTCTACCGTATTGTTTACCAAAATTAGTGAATATTGCAACTATTGAAGTAGCCAAATGGCGTTATTTTCAATGAGAATATCAAAAAAAATCAATGGCAATATCAACTTTTACAATTTCCCTAATTTCTTTAACCTGCGTTGAAAAAATTATAACGCGTTTTTGCGAATTCGACTCATGTGACGGTTAGAAATTCCTAAAAAAGAGGCCAAGTAATGTAAGGGAACCTCTTGTAGTAAATTGGGTTCGTTGGTGAGTAGTTTTTTGTAGCGTTCTTCGGGCGTGAGTGTCAATAAATCAATGCGGTAATCGTCAATCAAGCAGATTTGTTTTTCAATTAAGTTGTAATAAAACTGATGAAAAGCTTTGTTATTCGAAATCAACTCCTGGAATGTTTTTAAATCAACTACCCACAATTGAGTGTCGGCAATGGCTTTGATATTTTTTCGAGAAGGTTGTTGAAATAGAAAGCTGTTTAACGACGAAGTAACCGAATTTTTCAACGCCAAATACGATGTTTTTTCCACGTCATCCACCGTTATCGAATGTTGCAATATACCACTTTCAATGTAACAGAAATAGCGGCAAACTTCATTTTGACGTACAAAAAAGTCATTCTTTTTCAAGTGCATTTGCTCAAAAGAACCCAACCCTTTCTCAAGCAAAGCAATGGTTTCAGCTTCTTTAGTAGCCAAAAAGGATAGCGCAAATTCCAAAAAAAGGGCCTTCGATTGTAGTGTCATTCAAATTCAATTTCAAAACAAAAATATTCTTTTTTAGTCGAATAGTTTTGGGAATAACTGTAAAACGATATTTTTATAAAAATTTTACAACATGAGAAAGTATTTGGGATTGCTAGTGTTACTTGGTCAAACAATAATGGCGCAAAGTGTTTCGCTAGATGCTATCGATTTTCAAAGTATTGGACCAACCATTATGAGTGGTCGTGTGGTTGATTTGGCAGTAAATCCAGAAAATCCAATCGAATTTTATGTGGCATATGCTTCAGGCGGATTGTGGTATACCAACAACAACGGATCGAGCTTTTCGCCAGTTATGGATACCGCGCCAACACTCAATTGTGGAACCGTAACGGTCGATTGGAAATCGGGAACCATTTGGGTCGGAACCGGCGAAGTTAATTCTTCGCGTTCATCTTATTCAGGAATAGGAGTTTTAAAATCTACAGATAAAGGCAAAACTTGGCAAAATTTAGGTTTACCCGAAAGCCATCACATCAGCAGAATTGCCGTCAATCCGACCAATACCAATGAGATGGTTGTAGGTGTTTTGGGACACTTGTACACGCCCAATGCGGATCGTGGAATATACAAAACAACAGATGGTGGTGCAACTTGGAACAAAAGTTTGTACATCAACAACCAAACCGGTATTATTGATATTTCTGTTGCGCCAAATAACCCAACCGTTTTGTTTGCTGCAGCTTGGCAAAAAGACAGAAAAGCATGGAATTTTACAGGAAACGGAGCGGGTTCAGGGATATACAAGAGCACAGATTTTGGTACAACTTGGCAATTGATTTCCACTCCTTCATCGGGTTTTCCCACGGGGGAAAAAATCGGACGAATTGGTCTTTATGCTTGCAGTTCCGATTTGATTTATGCCGTTGTAGACAATCAAAATCTACGGCCTTCAGCAAAAAATGAAAAGCCTACAGATGCCAATTCGGCACTAGTAGACACAGAAGTTGTGGGGTGTGAGGTCTATAAATCCAATGATGGCGGTGCGACTTGGGTGAAAAAAAATGCAACTTTTATTGACGACATGTACTACAGTTACGGCTATTATTTTGCTAACATTTCGGTAGATTCTCAAAACAGTAACCGACTTTATATTGGTGGTGTAGAACTGTTGTTTTCAGAGAATGGAGGAGAAACGTTTACGAGTATTAGTAAAGAAAACGTTCATGCCGACCATCATGTAACTTGGATTAACCCCAAAAACTCACATCACGTTATCAACGGAAACGATGGCGGCGTAAATATAACCTACGACAATGGTCAAAGTTGGTTTAAATGCAATAACCAAGCAGTGGGTCAGTTGTATGCTGTGAATGTTGATTACCAAGACAATTACAAGGTGTACGGCGGTTTGCAAGACAACGGCGTTTGGTTCGGCCCAAACAATTACATCCATTCGCGCGAATGGCAACAAACAGGGAAGTACCCTTTTCAGGAAATTTTAGGTGGAGATGGTATGCAAATTCAAATTGACAGACGAAATCCGAGTGTTGTGTATACGGGCTTTCAATTTGGAAATTATTATCGTTTTGATTTAAAAAATGATAAATCAGAACCCATTACGCCCAAAGCAGACAAAGAGGAAGAAAAATTCCGATACAATTGGCAAACACCTATTTTACTCTCTTCTCACAATTCCGACATTTTGTATTTCGGTTCGCAATTTTTACACCGTTCGATGAATCAGGGCAAAACATGGGAGAAAATTTCACCCGATTTGACCAACGGGAAAGTGGAAGGAAATGTGGCTTACGGTACTTTAACAGCAATTTCGGAGAGTAAATTTCAATTCGGATTGTTGTATGCTGGTAGTGATGACGGAAAGGTGCACGTTACAAAAGACGGCGGCGTATCATGGCAGTTGATTTCGCAAAATTTACCTCAAGGCTTGTGGGTGTCGAGAGTGGTTGCTTCTTCTCATGTTAAAGAAAGGGTTTACCTCACTTTGAATGGCTACCGCAACGACGATTTTACAGCTTATGTGTACGTTTCGGACGATTATGGTGCCACGTGGAACAACATTTCCAACTCCCTTTATCATCCGGTTAATTGCATTGTAGAAGACAAAACCAACGAGAATCTTTTATTTGTAGGAACCGACAATGGTTTATTTGTTTCATTAGACAAAGGCACATCATGGCACGATTTTTCCAACGGAATGCCCCAAGTTGCAGTTCACGACTTGGTTATTCAAAACGAATACAAAGAATTGATTGTTGGAACCCACGGAAGATCAATTAACAAAGTCAGCATTGATAAACTACAAGCACTTACAGCAAAAATTATGAATCAAGAGTCCTACCTTTTTCCTGTGAAATCAATGGAAGAATCAAAAATGTGGGGCGACAAATATGCGGCTTGGTCCGAAACTATAGAACCTCAAAACAGCATTTGGTTTTATTCCAATACCAACAAAGAAGTAAGCGTATTGGTAGAGAACAGTAAAAAACAACTGCTCTTCTCAAAAAAAATGATGGCTAAGAAAGGAATGAATAAAGTAGATTACGATGTAACAATGAATGAAAAAGAGGCGGAGAATTGGAACAAATCCGACAAGAATAAAAGGGTTAAAAAAGCCAAAAATCAAAAGTATTACTTGCCTGCTTCGAAATACACCGTTATTCTTCAAAGTGGTGAGAATAGACTCAGTCAACCATTCGAAATTACCTCTTCAAAAACCAAAGACGATGAAAAATAAAATGGTATTCTTAATTGGTTTATTTGCTGTGACTGCGCTAGCTCAAAACAAATGGCCGTACCAATTATTTGATAAAAACGGCAAAAAAACGACCTATTCTAAACTGGTAAAAGCGACCCAATCTACCGAGGTGCTTTTATTTGGAGAACAACACAACAATTCGCTTGTTCATTGGCTTCAACTCGAGTTAACCAAGGATGTGGCAGCACAAAAACAAGTTGTTTTGGGCGCCGAAATGTTGGAAGCCGATAACCAGAGCCAGCTCAACGCGTACCTCAAAGGAGAAATCGACCAAGAGCAGTTGGACTCTACCGCACGACTGTGGATCAATTATAAAACCGATTACAAACCGCTAGTCGATTTTGCTAAAAATAATCAAATTCCATTTGTAGCTACTAACATCCCAAGAAGGTATGCTTCTTTGGTTTCAAAAAAAGGATTTGAAGCTTTAGAAACGCTTACTAAAGAGGAAAAGTCATGGATGGCTCCATTGCCGATTCCGTATGATTCACAGTTGCCAGGCTATGTTCAAATGATAGCGATGATGGATGATCACGCCAGTCCTAATATGCCCAAAGCCCAAGCGACTAAAGACGCTACTATGGCCTATTTCATTGAAAAAAATAGAAAGCCCAATTCGGTTTTTTTGCATTACAACGGCACCTATCATTCCGACAATTTTGATGGAATTTATTGGTATTTAAAACAACAAAATCCGTCTATCAAAATCCTGACAATTTCTTTTGTTACCCAAAAGGATATCGCCAAATTAGAGAAAGAACATTACAATAAAGCCGATTTTATACTCGTTGTAGATGAAGATGTAACAAAAACATACTAGTTCATCAAATGCAATAAAATTTTAGCTACTTTTGAATCGTTATTCGTATAAATTATTCCACATGAAAAAGATTTTAAAATTGATTTTAGGGCTAATAGCAACAGTTTCTATTGTTTCATGTACCGATTCGGATGATACTCTGGGAGAACCCAAATTGATTTTCAAATTCAAGTTTGATCCCACACAAACCCGACTGAACAATATTGGCCAGCCATCATCTTTACCTGCTGGTCATGGAGGACAATCACCTGTATTTAATCTGATTTCGTCTAATTACATTGAAATGGCTCAGTTGTCAAATACGGCACTCGGAAATGGTGAGGTTTTATTTCGTGGCCCCGAAACTACAGCCGGAGGTGATTTGGCCATCGATTTTAGTCAAGCAGTATTTGTTGGTGAAGATCAGGTGTTTTTAGAAGTGCCATTGCGCAATATAAATCCGGGTACTTACCGTTGGATGAGGGTTTCTTTGTCTTATCAAAATTACCAAATTTCTGTTCGAGAGGCAGGAGTTGACTACACCGGAACACTGGCTAGTTTTGTCGGATACAACAACTACATTTCGTCGTTCAATATCGGCAATCATGTGTTTACTGTAAACGGAAACAAACCACAAGGATATTGGGCTTTTGCCTTAAATAATTTTGATTATTCCACTTCAGGTCAGGCTCCTGCTGGAGCAACAACCGTTCCGAACCCATTATGGAACTCATCACCATTACCTCCTAATTCTTGTGTGGTAACGGGTAATTTCTTTGAACCTTTAGTAATCCAAGGCAATGAAAAAAGTGATATTGTCGTAACATTGTCGCTATCAACAAATAAAAGCTTCGAATGGATTGACAACAACAACAATGATAAGTACGAGCCAAGCTTGGGTGAAAATGTTGTAGACATGGGATTAAGAGGATTAGTGCCATCCTACACGCGTTAATTTTGTTTAGCTTTTATGGCCCAAATAGTCAATATAATTCACTGAAAATCAACAACTGTTAAACTCACTTTAAATTCATTATAAATTATAGCGAAAAGGTTGTAGTTAATCTCAAATAGCTGTATTTTTGTTTGATTTTTTAACAAATTATTCAAAAATATGGCTAAATCTACTTTACTGAGTTCGTCCATTGCTAGGAAAGTCGCTATGGCACTTTCTGGACTTTTCTTAATCACCTTTTTATCCCTTCATTTTTTCATCAACTTTACGTCGGTTTTCAGCCAAGATACATTCAATGAGTTTTCTCATTTTATGGGAACCAACGGTTTGATTCAGTTCGTAATGCAACCTATTTTGGTTGCTGGTGTTATTTTTCATTTTGTTATGGGATTTATTCTCGACTTTCAGAA
Source organism: uncultured Flavobacterium sp. (assembly GCA_964485385.1). GTDB lineage: Bacteria > Bacteroidota > Bacteroidia > Flavobacteriales > Flavobacteriaceae > Flavobacterium. The sequence continues at coordinate 3,325 of CAZAJH010000043.1, read as the reverse complement.
TAGAAAAGCAAGACCAGTATCATATGCCAAATTCAACGGTACGGCCAACTCCTCATGGGCTTCACGCAACATGATTATTTCAGGTTTGGTAGTTTTGGCTTTTTTAGGATTGCATTTCTATGATTTTTGGATTCCTGAAATGATGTACAAATACGTCGATAAAATGCCTGTAGACGAAACCCGTTACTACTGGGAAATGGTGCACAAGTTTGAAAGTCCAGTGCGAGTAGGATTGTATTGTGTGTCATTCATTTTGTTGTCGTTGCACTTGTGGCACGGATTCAATTCATCATTCCAATCTGTAGGTTTCAACAACAAGTTTTCAAAGTCATTACACAAATTAGGATACGCTTTTGCGATTATAGTTCCCTTCGGATTCATTTTTATCGCTTTATTCCATCATTTTAATAATTAATATCAATGAAACTAGATTCTAAAATACCAGAAGGACACATTTCTAGAAAATGGACCGATTATAAAGATCATTTAAAATTAGTTGCGCCCAACAATAGACCTAAAATTGATATTATTGTGGTTGGAACAGGTTTGGCTGGCGCTTCAGCAGCAGCTTCACTAGGAGAAATGGGTTACAATGTGAAAGCCTTTTGTTACCAAGATTCTCCGCGACGTGCCCATTCTATTGCCGCGCAAGGAGGTATCAACGCAGCTAAGAACTACCAAAACGATGGCGATAGTATTTTTCGCTTGTTTTACGATACTATCAAAGGAGGCGACTACCGTGCTCGTGAAGCCAACGTTCATCGTTTAGCCGAAGTTTCAGGAAATATTATTGACCAGTGTGTGGCTCAAGGTGTTCCTTTTGCCCGCGAATACGGCGGATTACTAGATAACCGCTCATTTGGAGGAACACAAGTACAACGTACTTTTTACGCGGCAGGTCAAACGGGGCAACAATTGTTACTTGGAGCTTATTCTGCACTATCCAGACAAATTGGTTTGGGCCGTGTCAAAATGTTCAACCGCCACGAAATGCTTGATTTAGTCAAAGTTGATGGCAAAGCCCGTGGTATAATAGCGCGCAATTTAGTTACTGGTGAATTAGAAAGGCATTCCGCCCACGCCGTAATCATTGCTTCTGGAGGATACGGAAATGTTTATTTCCTTTCTACCAATGCTATGGGAAGCAACGTAACAGCGGGTTGGAAAGTACACAAAAGAGGTGCCTTGTTTGCCAATCCTTGTTTTGTTCAAATTCACCCAACCTGTATTCCCGTTCACGGTGTCAATCAATCCAAATTGACCCTAATGTCAGAATCGTTGCGTAATTCAGGTCGTATTTGGGTGCCTAAGAAAAAAGAAGATGCCGAAGCCATTCGTGCAGGACAGTTAAAGCCTACACAAATAGCCGAAGAAGATAGAGATTATTTCCTTGAAAGACGTTATCCTGCATTTGGTAACTTGGTTCCACGTGATGTGGCTTCAAGAGCAGCCAAAGAGCGTTGTGATGCGGGTTACGGAATCGAAGCCAACGATACCAACGAGGGAGTATACCTCGATTTCTCTACCGAAATTCAAAACAAAGGTAGACAAGCTGCTTATGCTAAAGGAAATCACAATCCTTCCGCCGAAGAGGTAACTGCTTTGGGTAAAAAATGGTTGGAAGAAAAATACGGTAACTTGTTTGAAATGTACCAAAAAATTACCGACGAAAACCCATACGAAACCCCAATGAAAATATATCCAGCTGTACACTACACTATGGGTGGCGTTTGGGTAGATTACAATTTGCAATCCACCATTCCAGGTTGTTTCGTTGCAGGTGAAGCCAATTTCTCAGACCACGGAGCCAACCGTTTGGGAGCCTCTGCTTTGATGCAAGGATTGGCCGACGGTTATTTTGTCTTGCCTTACACGGTTTCGAATTATTTGGCAGACGAAATCAGAACAGGTAAAATAGCTACCGATTCCCAAGAGTTTGTTGAAGCCGAAAACAACGTTAAGGCAACTATCGAAAAATTCCTCAACAACAAAGGTTCCAAATCGGTCGATCATTTCCACAAGCGCTTGGGCTTAATCATGTGGAACAAGGTAGGTATGGCTCGCAACGAACAAGGTTTAAAACAAGCCATTGCTGAAATTGCGGCCCTGAAAGAAGAATTTTACAACGATGTTTATGTGCCAGGAAATTCCGATGAATTGAATCCCGAACTAGAGAAAGCATTGCGTGTAGCGGATTTTATTGATTTGGGACAATTGATGGCTATGGACGCCCTACAGCGCAACGAATCCTGCGGTGGTCACTTCCGTGAGGAATACCAAGATGCCGAAGGAGAAACGTTACGTGATGACGAAAATTTTGCTTTTGTGGGTGCATGGGAATACAAAGGTAACGACATCAGCAAAGCCGAACTTCACAAAGAAGAATTGAAATACGAGTTTATCAAAATTGCAGCTAGAAACTATAAATAATAACGAGATGGCTTCTAAAAAAAATATCAATATCAACCTCAAAGTTTGGCGTCAAAAAAATGCCAAAGAAAAAGGGAAAATGGTCGATTACAAACTGGATAACGTATCAACGGACAGTTCATTCCTCGAAATGCTCGACCAATTAAACGAGCAGTTAATCAACCAACAGCAAGAACCAATTGCTTTCGACCACGATTGCCGTGAAGGTATCTGTGGAATGTGTTCGCTTTTCATTAATGGTCGCGCACACGGACCCGATACAGGTACTACAACGTGTCAGTTACACATGCGAAAATTCAACGATGGCGACACCATTTACATCGAACCATGGCGAAGCAAAGCTTTTCCAGTCATCAAAGATTTGGTGGTAGATCGCAGCGCTTTCGACCGCATTCAACAAGCAGGTGGATTTATTTCGGTCAATACCTCAGGAAGAACCGTAGATGCCAATGCTATTCCTATCCCCAAAGCCGATGCCGATAAAGCTTTCGAAGCAGCAGCGTGCATAGGTTGTGGAGCATGTGTAGCCACCTGCAAAAACGGCTCTGCGATGCTATTTGTTGGTGCCAAAGTATCGCAATATGCACTTCTTCCTCAAGGAAAAGTAGAAGCAACCCAACGTGTACTCAACATGGTACGCCAAATGGACGAAGAAGGTTTCGGAAACTGTACCAACACAGGTGCCTGCGAAATCGAATGTCCAAAAGGGATTTCACTCGAAAACATCGCTCGCATGAACCGCGAATATTTGGCGGCGAGCTTGAAATAAAAAAAACTAACTTTCAACAACCCTGTCAGAGTTTCAAACGCTGACAGGGTTTTTTATTTAAAAAAAAAAATTGAAGTAAAAGAATAATAGAGTTTCCAACCCTCTTAGAGTTTCAAACGCTGACAG
>CAZAJH010000042.1:0-10732 GCA_964485385.1 uncultured Flavobacterium sp. | reverse complement strand
GAAGCATTTCGCTCGGGCGATTTTGACACGGGCTTTGTCAAAGCGTATTACGATGCTGAAAAACTAAAGTCAGCTCTAGATACAGAGGCTGAAATAGCCGCTATGATTGCCTTACGCCAGTATATAGAAGATAAGAAAATATTGAGATTACCTATTAATTAAGACTATAGAAGAAAGAACATAGAATAAAGAAGAAAGACCACTGTGTTGAAAGAAGAAAGACAAAATACTATGTGGTCTGTCTTGCAGTGTAACGGTCTTGCTTCTTTCAGCAAAGCGGTCTTTTCTCTTAAAAATAAAAATCATGGAAGACAAAATCAAAATATTAAACGATAAAATAGCTTTAGCCAAATTGGGTGGAGGCGAAAAACGAATTGCCAAACAACACGAAAAAAAGAAACTAACGGCTCGTGAGCGGATACAATATTTGCTCGATGAAGGTTCGTTTGAAGAAATCGGGATGTTGGTTACACACCGAACTACCGATTTTGGAATGGAAAAAGAAGTCTATTATGGAGACGGTGTTATTACAGGTTACGGAACCATAAATGGTAGAGTAGTGTATGTTTTTGCGCAAGATTTTACCGTTTTTGGTGGTGCTTTGTCCGAAACGCATGCCGAAAAAATTTGTAAAGTCATGGATATGGCCTTGCGTAGTGGTGCCCCAATGATTGGTCTGAACGATTCGGGTGGCGCCCGTATTCAAGAGGGAGTTCGTTCTCTGGGAGGTTATGCAGATATTTTTTACCGAAATGTACAATCCAGCGGAGTGATTCCCCAGATTTCGGCCATTATGGGTCCGTGTGCGGGTGGCGCTGTGTATTCGCCGGCTATGACCGATTTTACGATGATGGTAGAAGGCAATAGTTATATGTTTGTAACAGGGCCAAATGTAGTAAAAACGGTTACCAACGAAGAAGTTACTTCAGAAGAGTTGGGAGGTGCGAGTACGCATTCTACCAAATCGGGTGTAGCACATGTCACTTCGCCTAACGGAATAGAATGTTTGGAAGACATCAAGCGCTTATTGAGTTATCTGCCACAGAATAACCGTGAGAAAACGCCAAAATTACCGTATGTTTTAGGAGAAGAAGTACGCGAAAAATTAGATACTATCGTGCCTGATAACGCCAATAAGCCTTATGATATGCACGATGTGATTGATAACATTATTGACGAAGATTCCTTTTTTGAAATTCATAAGGATTTTGCTGAAAATATCATCGTTGGTTTTGCTCGTTTGGGTGGAAGAAGCATCGGAATCGTTGCGAATAATCCGAAGTTTTTAGCGGGTTGTTTGGATGTAAAAAGTTCAATTAAAGGGGCACGATTTGTGCGTTTTTGTGATTGTTTCAATATTCCTTTATTGGTATTAGAAGACGTTCCTGGTTTCTTGCCTGGAACGGATCAGGAGTGGAACGGAATTATCGTACATGGTGCCAAATTGTTGTATGCCTTTAGTGAAGCTACGGTTCCAAGAGTAACGGTAATTACCCGCAAAGCCTATGGCGGAGCTTATGATGTGATGAATTCCAAACACATTGGTGCCGACATGAATTTTGCTTGGCCCACAGCTGAAATTGCGGTAATGGGAGCCAAAGGAGCTTCTGAAATTATCTTCAAAAAAGAAATCAGCGAAGCGGCTGACCCAACGGCTAAATTAGCGGAGAAAGAAGCAGAATACGCGGCGTTGTTTGCCAATCCGTACACGGCAGCGCAACGTGGCTTTATTGATGAAGTGATTTTACCACATGATACCCGCAGAAAATTGTTAAAAGCGTTTAGCGTTCTAGAAAATAAAGTAGTGGAGACTCCCAAACGCAAACACGGAAATATTCCGTTGTAGTATATCCTAACAGGTTATCAAAACGGGTTAGGTATCTATTTAAATAGTTTATAGAACCACTGATTTTGTGTACGACCTTTCCAAACTAGCCCCGATTGAAGTGAAAATCCCTTTGTCAAAGTTTCCTACTTTGACAAAGGGATTGTAGCGAAAAGCGGGAAAATGGATTACCAGAATGCCCAAGCCTTTCGCTTCCAACAACCATTGACAACCATTAGGTTAGCGTATAGTGGTTTAATTTTAAGTTAAAATGGCAAATAAAAACCTCATTTTTTGCTAACTTGCGCCACTTTTTTAACCGTACAAAACCCCATTTTCATGCAGCTTTTGAAGTATTTTATCGTCGTTTTTTTGCTATGTAATTTTGTTTCTTTCGGACAGAAAGTGATCAAGCACAAAGTAAAATCGGGCGAATCTATTTATTCAATTGCACGAAAGTATGATGTTAGTGTGAACGAAATTTACGAACGGAATCCGAACTTGAAAGGAAAAGTTTTGGCTTTAAAAACAGTAGTTGAGGTACCAAATAAATCGTACAAGGAAGAAAAAATGAAGCCAAAAGAAACACCAAAAGAAGAAGTTGTGGTTTCGGTTTTGCCTTCTTCCCATGAACCATATCACATGCACACTGTAAGTGCTAGAGAGACCTTGTACAGCCTCTCCAAACAATATGGCATTTCGATGGAAGTCATTTGTGAGTTAAACCCTGAATTGAAAACCAGTAATTTGAAGAAAGGTGCAAAACTGAAGTTTCCTAAAACCAGTTCAATTGAGGACACAAACAATCAAATAAAAGTACCTAAATCAGTTGAGATTCCCACAACCAATGAAGAGACTGTGGCGACAACTGATGTAATTCATAAAGTTCAACCCAAAGAAACGTTATTTCGAATTTCAAAAAAATACGGTGTTTCAGTTGCCGAACTGCAGCGTTTGAATCCGACTCTTACTTCTGGTTTGCCAGTTGGGTATGATTTGGTGGTAAAAAAAGGAACAGCGTCTGCTATTCAAGAGACTAAAGAAGTGGTTGCTAATCCAAAGACTACAACGGAAGAGTCGCCCATTTTGTTAGACAATAGCAGTAAAGCTGATTTTTTGATTGCCAAAGCATCGCAACATTTGGGAACTCGCTACCGAAGTGGTGGCACTACACCAGGCGGATTTGATTGTTCGGGTTTGATGTTTGCCACTTTCAAAGAAATAGCATTAACGCTACCTCGAACATCACATGAGCAATCGAATTATGGAGAAAGTATCGAACGCTCCCAAGCACAAAAGGGCGATTTGATTTTTTTTACTACTAACGGTCGCGGAAGCATCAATCACGTTGGTATGATTACAGAAATTCTCGAAGACGAAATCAAATTTATACATTCATCCATACAGTCTGGTGTTATCATTTCCTCTACCAAAGAGCCTTATTATGCCAAGCGATTTGTAAAAATCAATCGGGTTATTAACTAATTTATTCTACTGTAAATTTGAATCCAATGCCGTGCAAATTTTCGATGGCGATTCCTTTTTCGTTGGCTAAAATTTTGCGTAGGCGGGAAATAAAAACATCCAAACTTCTTCCCATAAAATAATCGTCGTTGCCCCAAAGCGATTTGAGTATTTCTTCGCGCTTGAGCACTACATTTTGATTATCGAGAAATAGTTTTAACAAATCAGACTCGCGCTGCGTAAGCGAGATTTTTTCATGGTCGTTGTATACCAAATAGTTTTTACAATCAAAATGGTATTGGCCAACTTGGTAATTGGTTTTGTCTTCTTTGGGTTGGCTCTTTTGCGAACGTTTTAGGAAGATTTCAATTTTTAGTAAAAGTTCTTCAATGCTGAAAGGTTTGACCAAATAATCGTCGGCGCCCAATCGCAAACCACGAATTCGATCTTCTTTCAAGGTTTTGGCTGATAAAAAAATGATTGGAACTTCGCTGTTGATAGCACGCACTTTTTCGGCCAAATCGAAGCCATCCATTTTGGGCATCATGATATCAAAAATACAAATGTCAAAATGTTCTTTCTTAAACATTTCCAAGCAATGAGCACCGTCGGTACAATGCGTTACATCGTACTGTTGCTCGAGGTTGTCTTTAGTCAAAAAAGCCAGCGTTTCGTCGTCTTCAGCGTAAAGAATTTTATATTTTGCCATGGAGCTGTATTTTATTTTTGAAATTAAATAGGAATTACTATCGAAATCGTGATTCCTTTTGAGTTTGAGTTATTCGATGCAAAAATTTTCCAATTGTGTTGTGTACAAATCTTTTTGACATAGTACAAACCCAGTCCAAATCCGTTTACTTCATTGCTTTTGGTACTTGGGATGCGGTAAAATTTATCAAAAATAAAGTTGATGTTTTTAGTAGCAACACCAATTCCATTATCAGAAAAGTCCAATTGAATTTGTTGTTTTTTTTCCGAAATAGTGATATTGATGGCGGGGCTTTCATCGCAGTACTTAATTGAATTATCTAGCAAGTTGTAGATGATATTCGTAAAGTGAAATTCATCGGCTTTAATCGTATATTCTTTTTCAGCATGAATAGTAACCTTCAAATCTGCATTTTTCAATTGCAAGTTGTCAACCACTTCTTTTATCATTGGAACTAAAGCCACATCGGTCATTTTCATCTTCATGGGTTCGTTATCCGATTTGGCAATGTTTAAAATTTGCTCAATGTGACTATTGAGTTTTTTACTCTGATTGATGATAATTTCGGTATACTTTTCTAGTTTTTCCTCTTTTTGGATGCTCTCTTGTTTGTTTAAGTATGTGGAAGCTAGCAAGATGGAAGATAGAGGCGTTTTGAACTCGTGTGTCATATTGTTGATAAAATCACGTTGTAGTTCCGAGTATTTTTTTTGTTGAATGATGGTGTAAATCGAATACACATAAATGAGTAGTACTACGATTAGCGCAAACGACAAGAAAAACCAAAACCGAAGCGAGCTCAACAAGTAGGAGGTTTCATTCGGAAATCGAACGGCAAAATAATACACCAAATTTTCGTGCTTCGGAAAATACACTTGCTTTTTTTCAGGATTGGCATTGGTTACCGAAATGTAGTTTCCGTATACCATTTCATCGCTTTCGCAATTGTACATGGCGTATTCATAATCGGTATTGATATTGAACTTAGCAAATTCCGATTTAAGGTAATATTCTAAAATATCGGGTTGAAAATCGTTCTCAACATTTACGATGTAATAATCGTTGGCGACTTTTTTTACGGGATTATTTAATGGCAATTCACTATTTGAGCTTTTGTACAATTTTTTAACTACTTCAAGTAAAGCCACATGCGTTTTTTGCGAAAACTTTTGTTCTTCTACACTAAAAGCTTCGCGAGTCCAAAGCAGTTGAGCTATCAATATGCCAACTGTGGCAATGAGACCGAGAACAATTATAGTAGTAAGGTTTTTAGTTTTCAATGGTTTTTGAATCATTTGCTATCCCAAAAATACTTCAAAAATAGGCTTGTTTTATCCCATTAACAAGTCGTTAACAAACATTTGAAACTGCTTAACAACAGCAAAATAAATAGTTTTTACATTTGTAGTGTTGAATAACACGTTCTTCAAAAAAAAGGAAATAATAACTAAAATAAAACTAAAATTATGAAAGTAATCAAAATTTCAATGTTGGCATTAGCATTAGGATTAATGTCTTTTACTACAATCAACTCTGTTCCAGTTGCTGTTTCTAAAGTAGCTACAGTTGGAGGTTTAGTTTGGAAATCAGAATCAATTGACGTAGGTGAAATTCCACAAGGCACACCAAAAACAATTGAGTTCGAATTTAAAAACAATACCGATAAAGATGTTTTAATTACCAATGTAAAACCAGCTTGTGGTTGTACTGCTGCTGATTACACAAAAGATCCGATTGCTCCTGGTAAAACAGGTTACATCAAGGCTACTTACAATGCAGCTGCTGCTGGGACATTCAATAAATCGGTGACAGTGACTACTAATGCTGAGGAAACTCCAAAAGTTTTGACTTTCAAAGGAACCGTTATAGCAAAATCATAATCAATAAAAGGTTGGTTAATACTAAAAAACTCCTAAACATTATGGTTTAGGAGTTTTTTTATGGAAGTTCTATTCTTCTTTGTCTTCTTTTTTCTTTTTCTTTTTTTCCTTTTTTGGCTCTTTTTTCAACCCTTTCATTAACTCTGGTTTAATTATAAGATATTTTTCTTTTTGTTCACTGTTCAACAAATCAACCATTTTATTTTCAGTACTTTCAGAAAGCGAAATCAAAGCCTCTCTTTTTTCATCCTCAGGAATTTGTTTTTTGAAAATTATGCCTTGTTTGCGATTACTATCCGTATAAATCTGTTCGATAGCTATGTATTGAAGTTGATTCAATTTTAGCTCTTCGTTGAGTCGGGTCATTAAATTTTGAATTCCCTCTTTTTGTTCTTTTTCTCTTCTCTCTTCAAGTTCTTCTTCACTATTTTGCGGGATCTGATTGGTATTGTTCATGTTTCCAAAACCTCTTTGAGAAAAACTATAGCATGAAAGAAGCAATGCTGTTATCAAAAATATTTTTTTCATCATAGTAAAATTAGATGGTTACGGGTTCTCCATATAGATCAAATTCTGTGGCATCAATAATTTTGATTGATGCAAATTCGCCTGTTTTTAAATAAAATTTAGAGGCATCAATTAGTACTTCATTATCTACGTCTGGGCTATCAAATTCGGTTCTTCCCACAAAATACTGGCCTTCTTTTCGGTCGATAACACATTGGAAGGTTTGTCCTATTTTTTCCTGATTCAAATCCCAAGAAATTTGCGATTGCAAATCCATTATTTCTGCTGCACGAGCTTGTTTTACTTCTTCCGGAACATCGTCAATTAGAGCATAAGCACCGGTATTTTCCTCGTGCGAATACGTAAAGCAACCCAATCGATCAAACTTCATCTGCTGAACCCAATCGCGTAAAATTTGAAAATCTTCTTCTGTTTCTCCCGGATAACCCACTATCAAAGTAGTTCGAATCGCAATTCCAGGAACAGCTTTTCTAAAATCATTGAGTAAACGAGTTGTTTTTTCATAGGTTGTTCCTCGTTTCATCGATTTTAAAATCCGATCTGAAATATGTTGCAAGGGTATGTCAATGTAGTTGCATATTTTGGGCTCACGTTTCATCAAATCCAAAACATCCATCGGGAAACCAGTCGGGAAAGCATAATGTAGACGAATCCATTCAATTCCGTCCACTTTAACCAACTGTTCTAGTAGTTCGGCAAGATTTCTTTTTTTATACAAATCCAAACCGTAGTACGTCAAATCTTGGGCAATCAAAATCAACTCTTTTACACCATTTTTTGCCAGATTTTGGGCCTCGCGAACTAGTTTTTCAATGGGCTGAGAAACGTGTTTGCCTCTCATTATGGGTATGGCGCAAAAGCTACACGGTCTGTCACAACCTTCTGCAATTTTTAAATAAGCATAATTTTTAGGTGTTGTGGTCAATCGTTCGCCCAACAATTCGTGTTTGTAATCGGCGCCCAACGCTTTCAAAAGTAAAGGCAGTTCAGTAGTGCCAAAGTACTGATCAACATTTGGAATTTCTTTTTCTAAATCGGGTCTGTAACGCTCGGATAAACAGCCTGTAACAAATACTTTGTCTACCATTCCACGTTCTTTTTTGTCTGCGTATTCTAAAATGGTGTTAACAGATTCTGCCTTAGCGTTATCAATAAAACCGCAGGTATTGATTACCACAATATTACCTTCTTCTTCGTGGGCAACGTCTTTTCCGTTGGCTTTTAATTGCCCCATCAAAACTTCACTATCGTAGGTGTTTTTGGAACAACCTAATGTAATAACGTTGATTTTATTCTTTTTGACCGATTTGGTTCTCATAAGCTTTATGAATTGGAGTGCAAAATTACGTTATTTATTTTTAGAAGTGAAAAGCTTGGGCATTTTTGTAATCCATTTTCCTGCTATCTACTTTAATGGTGTTCATTCCAAGAACGAAACATTTAGTAAACATCAATTAAAAATAAGAAACATTCAGCTTAGCTCAAAAAAAAACCATCCGCAAACGAATGGTTAATTTTTTTGTCTTTGGTATGATTAAAACTCAAAAATTAATGAAGTTATAACCGAATGATTTTTCATATTAACTACCGCAAAATCGGTGAACCCTTGGGTGAAAAAGTTTTGGTCATAAAAACGCTGTGCATAGGCATAAGAAGCATCTAGTTTTATTCTACCAAAAGTATAGCCAATTCCGCCAGTAATTCCTGTTAAGTCTCCGATTGTTCTGCCATCTTCATAAGGACTTTGCTCGAAGCGATAACCACCACGAAAACTGAACTTTTGAACTTTGATTTCTCCACCCAATCTAAACTGACTTGCATTTCTGAATAGACTCTTCATATTGCTGTTTTCAGCAGCAAAGTCATTGTTTGGTCCTAATTTAATACCGTCATTATTTTGGTAGATGTAATCAAAACTAATCAGTCCACGTTTGCCAAACAAAAAGGCAAGACTTCCAGTAAAATTACCAGCAGTTCTCACGCGGTAAGGTTCGTAAATTAGGGTAATTTGTGGGTCAGCTATGTCAGCAGGTAGTTCACCTGTTACATTACCACTTACAGCCGCCGCACTTTGTCTGAGTTCATCATTGAGTCTAAACCAAGTTGGTGATTGATATGATAAACCAATTCGTAATTGTTTTATCGGTGTGATTATAGTACCTAGTTGAGCCGAAAATCCAGTTCCGTAGGTGTATAAATCATTATTTACCCTAAATCGTCTAACTGTAAAATCATTGGAAGTGTTGTTGTAATTGTTACTTTCAAAAAAGTAAGTAGACTGGTTGTAATCAACAAAGTGAACATTCAAATTCAATCCGAATGAAAATAGTTCTTTGTATTTGGCTGCACCATTAATTGTGAACTTACTATTGAAACCAGAAGTAATCAGTTCATTGGTTTGATTGTAATTAACACCACCAGGAACACCAGAATAATATCCGACATTGTTGGGATTCGTTTCATCTAATGGATTAATGATGTATGCTTGGTATCCTAAAAAGGCTTGTTGTTCAGCGAAAGTCAACTGATCAAAGGAGTAATTTTGAAGGTTAGTTAAAGGAATACCGTTGGCGTAGCTCAGAAAATAGCTGCTCGCTGAACTTCTTCCAATTCCTGAGGCAAATACAGAATTGTCAAAATTGCTTGTCGTTTCATAGTTTAAAGCGAAAGCAATTTTAGACCAATTACTTTTTTGATCGCTTTCAAATATAAATACACCTCCAGCTTGATTAATATCGATAGTACTTTCTATTTGAGAGTTTTGGTTTCCAAAGTAGTTCGATTTATTATTGGTATTGAAACTACGCAAACTCAATCCAGCTTGATTGTTGTTGAAAAAAGTAGATCCAGCCGGATTTTGGCTAATTGCAGACAAGTCACCTCCCAGTGCTCCGAAAGCTCCACTCATAGATGTAAACCGAGCTGTTCCGCTCAAATCAGATTGCGAATAGCGAATAGCATCTGCGCTGTTCTGTCCAAAACTTAAAACCGAACACAATACTAAGGCATTAATAAAATAGTTTTTCATAGACTTTTATTTTAATTATCTTCTTCCACCACCAGAGCGACCGCCACCGCCACCGCCACCGCCTCTGTATCCACCTCCAGAACTAGGAGAGTAGGAGCGACTTGGTTGATAACTTCGAGGTGTATCATAAGAGCGAGGAGTTGTTGTGCTTCTCGGTGTAGTTGTTGTATTGTAATCTGAATTACTGCGAGGGTTAGCAGTAGAACGTGTTCCGGAAGTTACCCCTCTAGTATTTGATGTAGGTCTTGGGGAGTTAGAAGCATTAAAACTTCTTGGGTTACCAGCAGCATTGCGTGTTCCGTTAAAGTTTGCTGTTCTGTTGATTGATACGTCTCTACCAATCGGGAAGCCTGTTCTTACATTTCTTCTACCGTTGGCAAATGCAAAGTTATTTCCATAAAAACCATTCCAACCCCAACCTGGTCCACACCATGAATTCCAACCCCATCCTGGACCATACCAATTGTTCCAACCCCAGCCAGCATTCCAACCCCAGCCAGCGTTCCAAGCCCAGTTATTCCAACCCCAGCCCCAATTATTCCAACCCCAGCCCCAATTGTTCCAGCCCCAGTAGTTGTTCCAATAGTTCCATCCCCAATTGTTGTCGTATACATTCACCACAACTGTTTCATTGGGATTTGCACCCCAAGCATTGTAAGTTCTGGGTTGGTTTTCACCATTCTTATTGATAGTGTCATTTTGAGAGGTGTAGTTTTCAACATCGGTAAAAACTTCTTGACTTTCTTTATTCAAGTTACTGAAATACTCTCTGTATTTGGCGTTATCTCTCTGCTCTTCGTTTGAGGCAACCCTTCTCTCATTTGAACCGTATACACCATCATTGTCATAGTACGATTTATTTTGATAAGAGCCACACGAAGTCAGAACCAATGCGAACAATCCAATTACGCTGTAAATGGATAATTTTGAACTAGAAAAATAATTTGTTTTCATATCTGTAGCATTTTTATTGTTGTTCAATACAAAAATAGTTAGTTTTGCTGAACTATTTAGTTAAAATAAGTTAAACAATTTTTATGCCAAACTATTCATTATGAGTAAGAACTTAACGACAAGAACAGAAGATTATTCCAAATGGTATAACGAACTCGTAGTTAAAGCTGATTTAGCCGAAAATTCCGGGGTTAGAGGTTGTATGGTTATCAAGCCCTACGGTTATGCAATTTGGGAAAAAATGCAAGCCGAGTTGGACCGTATGTTTAAGGAGACGGGTCACAGTAATGCTTATTTTCCTCTTTTTGTTCCCAAAAGTATGTTCGAGGCTGAAGAAAAAAATG
>CAZAJH010000041.1:0-11055 GCA_964485385.1 uncultured Flavobacterium sp. | reverse complement strand
GTCTCCAGTATAATTAGGTAGTTGCACAACGCCTCCGCCCAAATTAGATGTTAATCCACCAGAAACAGTTTGACCTTGACAAACAGAATAGTTACTAGTAACTGGAGGTGTTAGAATAGTCAAATTAAGCGAAGCAGCAGGATTTGTGACTAATCTTAAGTTGTTAATTGTAGGCCATTTGAAAGGAGCTACCGTATTAGCACAAGTAAGCGTTACCGAAGTTATTGGGGTAGTGGATGTATACCCGAAGAATTCATCAAAAGAAGACACTGTTCTGGTATCTACAAAACCAGTGGAGTAGCTAACCGTGATATTTCCTGTGGTTAGAAGATCAGATGAATCTGTAGCAAAAATATTAGCTCCGAAACCGTATACGCCTGGACTCAAATTGATGACCAAGGCACTTGTAGCCGTACCAGTACTAATAAAAGTACTGTTTGTGTAAGTTACCCCTGGATTAGCTGCTATTGAAACAGCTGTAGAACCAACTGTTAAATTGATTGGGTTTGTAGCCGGAATTCCACCCAAACTATTGGTACTTGTGTTTCCATTAAAACTATTGACATTGCTATTAAAAGCTGCTAGGGTGTTGTAGCTTTGTGTAATACCATTTGAAGTGTAAATACCACTTGCAGTATAAGTTTGGCCATTGGTAGGCCAAGTGTAAGGGCCACAATTTGTTACAAATTCAGCGGGTATAACTGCCCCTCTTTCGTAGTTGTGTGAAATGTTTTTACCCAGCGGTTGTTTGGTGTTGTTTTTGGTTTTGATTTTAGACTGTGCGTAACTGCCCAAATGAACAGAGAACACCAACAATAAAACCATCGCAACCTGTTTGATAAATGCGTAATCTTTTCTCATAAAGTGTGTTTTAAAGAGTTTGTTGAAACTTAATTAAGCCATAAAAGTAGTGATTTTAAACAAAATAATCATACTAAATGGTATAAATAGATTGATTTTTGTGTGTTTTGGAATAGTATCCACTCATTGCAAGGTAAATTTCAACCCAGTTTTACCAGTAAATTCATTTGCTTACATTTTATTTTATGCAACACAAAAAAAAAATACCCTATTTTCTAGTTAGGGTATTTTTTATAAAGATTATCGTTGGATTTTAAAACAATCCATTAATTTCAGCATCAATTCGGTTGATAATACTTCCCAAATCTTCAGGATTGTTAACAAAATCAATATTATCTACATCAATAATCAACAATTTTCCTTTGTCATAATGAGTTATCCATGCTTCATAACGCTCGTTCAATCGGCTTAAATAATCTATAGAGATAGTGTTTTCGTAATCGCGACCACGCATGTGAATTTGCTTGACTAAGTTGGGTATCGAACTTCTTAAGTAAATTAACAAATCGGGCGCTTCTACCAAACTTTCCATCAATTCAAAAAGGGAAGAATAGTTTTCAAAATCCCGGTTGGTCATCAATCCCATTGCATGCAAATTGGGAGCAAAAATATGAGCGTCTTCGTAAATGGTTCGATCTTGAATGATTTTTTTACCGCTTTCGCGAATTTGCAAAACCTGTCTGAATCGGCTGTTCAAAAAGTAAATTTGCAAATTAAAAGACCAACGTTCCATTTGATGGTAAAAATCATCCAAATACGGATTGTCTACCACATCTTCAAAATGAGGTTCCCACTTAAAATGTTTGGCCAAGAATCGAGTCAAAGTTGTTTTTCCAGCGCCAATATTTCCTGCTACAGCTATATGCATTATGGTAATGTAATTTTATAATTGGTTATTCCTTTGTCGGTAAAAATAGATAAAATTTGGTCTTTGTAATAGATTTTTTTGAATGATTTCTCAACATTTGTAATTTCGTAGACTCTATTTTGTTTAGGGTCTTTCAGAAAAACCTTATTTTCTTCCACAAAAAAGAACCTGTCAATCTCGATGAGCTGAACTACATTTGAGGCTTCCACTTTAGCATTGGTAAAAAAGCGACCAAAAATAGTGCAGGTGTTCCAGTTGTTTTGACTGTCAATCCAATGAAAATAATTAAAATCACTCTGATAATATCGGATGTCTTCTTGGATTGGAACACCTAAATTTTGATACGTAGCATTAATCAAATCATACAAACCAATTTGTTGGTTTAAAGAGTTGTAGACCCAAATTTTATTTTGACCCGAAATACCTACAGCAGAAGCAATTACGGCATCATTTAATGTAGAAAAATGAATTTTCTGAATTTCATTCATCTGATTGTCTACTACTACTACGGCATTGAATTCGCTGTAGAAAATGACTATTTTTAATGGGTTTAAAATATCTACTTTAGCGATTTTGCCTAAAGCCAAATTTTGGTATTGAAATGTGGTTTCTTCAAATTTTTTAAAAAGAACATTATTCTTAATGTAAAAACAGTTTCCAAAACCATCATAGCCTACAAATTCATCGGCTCCAAAATATAGTTCGCCCATTTTGGTAGCCTCAATTTTGGTAGTCTGACCGTTTAGGAGAGCCGAGAGTACTAAAAAAAAGATATAGATTGTTTTTTTCATCAAATGCTAAAGTAATACAATCTAGTCAGAAGTTAGTACAGCAAATAAATTATTTTAACAAATATTTGGTAACAATAACAAGCTTAAATCGTCATATTTGCTCTATTATTTAAATTGATGATTATCATGAAAAAAATACTCTTTTCGCTGTTTTTGATTCTTACAACTCTATTTTCGTATGCTCAAAAAGATTTCCAAGGAATGGCCGTGTATGAATCCAAAACAAGCACTGCTGATTTCAAGGCGCGCTTTGAAGGTAACAAAGACATCACTCCCGAAATGCAAAAAATGATAGAAGAACGCATGAAAAAAATGTTTGAAAAAACCTTTATTCTCAACTTCGATAAATCGGCTTCTATTTATAAAGAGGAGGAAAAACTAGATACTCCTGGGACGCAAGGCGGAGGCATGCGCATGATGAGCTCTTTTATGGGCGGTGGCGGCACCTACTACAAAAATGTTAAAGAGAAAACCTATACGGTTGATAAAGAGTTTATGGGAAAAGAGTTCTTGGTAAAAGATACCCTTCGAACCTACAACTGGAAAATGGAGGGAGAAACGCGCGAGATAGGCGGTTATATGTGTTACAAAGCCACTACAGTTATTCCGGCGAGTAAAACTGATTTTAGAAATTTCAGACCCAAAAAAGAAGCTGACAAAAAGGACAACGACAAAGCAGCAGAAAACAAAGAGAAAAAAACGAGTTTCTTAGAAGAAATCGATTTGCCTAAAGAAATTACCATCACGGCTTGGTATGCGCCTGAAATTCCAATCAATCAAGGTCCTGAGGGTTATTGGGGATTACCAGGGTTAATTTTGGAAGTCAATGATGGTAAAACCACAATTTTGTGTTCTAAAATTGTTTTGAATTCAAAAGAAAAAGCAGAAATCAAAGCGCCGACCAACGGAAAAGAAGTTTCTCAAACCGAATACGACGAAACAGTGACCAAAAAAATGGAAGAGATGATGGAGATGAATCAAGGAAGAGGCCAAGGAGGTATGCAAATACGTATGGGAAGGTAATCAATTAACAAATTAGTTTATAGCCTTGACTTCGGATGTTTATGATTTGAACAGACGAATCAAGGCTTAATTTTTTTCTTAGCTTAGTGATAAAAACATCCATGCTTCGACCACTAAAAAAGTCGTCGTCACCCCAAATTTTCTTCAATATAATCGACCGGTCAATAATCGTGTTTTTATTGTCAATTAACAATTGCAACAATGCGGTTTCTCGGTAAGTCAGTGCTACACAAACGGTATTATAAGTAAGTGTTTGTTTGATGGCGTTAAAAAAGTAATTTCCAATCAGTATATCTTCATCGTTGTTTTCAGCAACAATTCTTCCCAGTAGCGAATGGATGCGAACAATCAATTCCTCCATGCTAAAGGGTTTTTTGAGGTAATCATTGCCGCCAATGGTAAACCCTTCTACCACGTCTTGTGTTTGCGATTTAGAGGTTAAAAATATAATAGGTACTTTTTTATCGATTTTCCGAACGTCTTTGGCCAATGAAAAGCCATCTTTTAAAGGCATCATGACATCCAAAACTAAAATATCGGGTCTTTCAGATACAAAAGTGGCAAAAGCTTCTTCTCCGTTTTGACAGTGAAAAACAGTAAAATCCCTAGTTTCTAAACTCTCTTTTATAATTAAGGCCAATGCAGGTTCGTCTTCGGCCAGCAAAACCGTTATTTTAGTTTTCATTTGGAAGTGTAATTTGGAATAAAGTTGGGTTGGAATTGGATACTAGTTCCAGTGTTCCGCCGTGTTTTTCAATTATTTTTTTGGAATAAAAAAGCCCAATACCAAAACCTTTTACATCGTGAATGTTTCCTTTTGGAATGCGGTAAAATTTTTCAAATATCCGTTGCTTTAAATTTTTATCAATGCCAGTGCCGTTATCTTCAACACAAATGATAACATTTTTTGAATTGGATTCCAATCCTACTGAAATTAAGTTTCCACCATACTTTACAGCGTTATCAATAAGATTTGAAATGGCATTTTCGAAATGAAACGAATCAACGGGGAGCAACAATTCTGAAGTATCCGTTTGCAATACCACTTTTTTTTCTGGATTGTTAAATTGGTGTTTTTCAACACAATGGGTCACTATTAGTATCAAATCAGTTGGTTCCTTTTTGATATTCAACTCATTAGTCTCTAATGAAGCTGTTTCGAGTAATCGCTCCACCATTAACTCTAATTTTTTTAATTGTTGACTCGAAATTCCCAAGTATTTGTTGGTTTTTGCGACATCGTTTTCCGTATTAAAATTTCTAATGCCTTCAATGGCTGTGGCTATGGTAGTAATAGGCGTTTTAAATTCGTGGGTAATATTGCTGATTAAGTCGTTTTTAATTTCGTCAATTTTCTTTTGCTTGTTGATGGTTCGCAACAAATACAGCAAGCAAAAAATAATAGTGATAGAAAGCAAAAGCGAGAGAATTATTTCGGTAATGCTTCTTTTGAGAATCAATAACATCGGATTGGAAAAAGCCAATTCTAATTTCTGTCCATCCGGCAAGTAAGTTGATTTTGAGGTTGTTTTCAACGACAGTTCAGCTTCTTTGAAGGGAGTATACTTTTCAAACAAAGAATCTGCTTTAAAATGAAGAAAAGCATAAGAAATGGTGATGTTTTTACGATTTAATTCCTCCTTTAAATGGCGGTTTAATTTTTTAAAATCAATTGAATCACGCATCATTGAAATGATAATTCGATTGGTTAAGTTTTTGATTTCAGAAATGCTATCTACCGATTTTTTACCTTTAAGAACAGTAACAGATGCGATACTTTTCGGATTTACTTGCGACAAAGGGCTAAACTCATTTTTAATCGAATCGAGCACCATTTTTTGTTCAGGAGTAGTACTTTTGGAGATTGAATTAACGCTATATTCAATCTTAGTCGACATGGTCAGACTGTCGCTTGCAGGACTTTTTTGGGATGGTTTTAATGGCTTGTATTTTTTGAAAACGGTATCCATTCGAACCGATTGCAGGAAGTCTTCGGTCTTAACCGATTTATTGTTATTTACAAGCGCGATAACGTCAAATTTAACATCTTCCACATAATAACTTTCCACTGTATTGTCTAAAGCAATTTGAACTTCATTAATCAAGCGAACCTTATTTTCCCTATAATTCTTAACATTCCAATACAATTGCAGACTGATTGTTCCTACAATGGTCAGTGTTATAAATAGAATGATGTATTTGTAATTTTTGATTTTCATAATTCAAAAGTACTAACAATTCGTATTCGAAAATCGCCGTTAACAAACGTTAACTTTACTTAACCTAGATTGCAATTATTTTGGCGTTACTTTGCTACATAAAACTAAAAAAAATTTAAATCATGATTAAGGTAATAATTAAATTTACAGTAATGGCTATGCTTATGGCAACTAGCATTCTCAATGCGCAAAACTTCTACGGCCGAGCTACTTATGTGTCTTATACTTCTTTGGGCGATTCATTCAAAATTGACAGTCCTTCATTCAATGAGCAACAAAAAAAGGAAATGGAAGAAATGATGCGCAAAGCACTCGAAAAAACATATACGCTGGATTTTAACAGTCATGAGTCTATTTTTCAAGAAGAGGCCAAACTCGATAAGCCAAGCCCAGGTTCGGGAGGAATGATGATCATGATGTCTAATGGAGACAGTTCGAAATTGTACAAAAACACCAAAGAAAAAAAGGCAATTGCAGAAAAGGATATCTTCGATAAGGCCTTTTTGGTAGTCGATTCTGTGGCCAAATGGAACTGGAAAATTGAAAATGAGACCAAAAAGATAGGCGATTACAACTGCCAAAAAGCTACGGCGGTAATTCCTGTCACAAAAGAAGATTTGGAAATGTATGAAAAAATAAAAAAAGAAAAAAGTGAAGGAAAAACCCAATTTTTGATGATGGACGAACCCAAAGATGTTGTTGTCACCGCATGGTTTACCTCAGAAATTCCGGTAAGCACTGGGCCAGAAAAATACCATGGACTTCCGGGTTTAATAATGGAAGTCAATAACGGTTCAACCTCTTATTTGTGTTCAAAAATTGTTTTAAATCCAAAAGATAAAGTTGAGATTAAAGCACCAACAAAAGGAAAAGTAGTGTCAGAATCAGAATTCAGAAAAATTGAAGAGGAAAAACTAAAAAGTATGATGAACAAAGATGGTGTTATAGAAATAGATATGACACGATAGTTTACGAGATCTTTTATAAATACGCTAATTCAAGTTTCTTTTTAACAAATCATTGGTAATATATTCGATTTATAATCTTCATATTTGCCAGTTTAGAGCATAATCAAGCCCAAATGAAAAAACTATTCTACTTAATTTTATTACTTTCAAGTTTTACATTCGCCCAAACCATTCGTTTTGAGGGAGTGGTAACCGATGATAAAAAAGCGCCCCTTGAAATGGCCAATGTTATGGCGGTGAACCAAGCCAATAAAGCCGTTGATGCCTATGCCATAACCAACGATAAAGGGAAATTTGTGTTGAATTTAAAGACCAATGCTACCTACACCCTGAAGTTTACCTATCTCGGTATGAAAAATAAAGAGATTACTGTGGCAACCCAAAACGAAAACATCGCTGAAACTGTGACATTAGAACAAGGCGGAATCCAATTGGACGACGTTGAAATTGTTCGCGAAATGCCTGTTTCAATCAAGGGTGATACGATTGTTTACAACGCAGATTCCTTCAAAAGTGGTACCGAAAGAAAACTGGAAGATGTACTCAAAAAGCTACCTGGTGTTGAGGTAAATGCCGATGGTGAAGTAGAGGTAGAAGGCAAAAAAGTATCGAAGTTGATGGTAGAAGGGAAGGATTTTTTTGACGGTGATACCAAACTGGGAGTCAAAAATATTCCAGCAGATGCCATCGATAAAGTACAAGTATTGCGCAATTACAACGAAAATTCCATATTGAAAGGGGTAGAAAATAATCAAGATAATTTGGCAATGAACATCAAACTCAAAGAAGGCAAGAAAAACTTCTGGTTTGGGGATGTAGCCGCCGGAATAGGCATTGGTCATCCTGATGGGCGCTACATTGTTAATCCCAAATTGTTTTATTACAATCCGAAATACAGTCTGAATTTTATTGGAAACCTCAATAATATAGGTGAATTGCCGCTAACCATCAACGATTATTTTAAGTTTACTGGTGGTTTCCGCAATATGATGTCCAAAGGAGGTTCAAGTTTCAATCTATCGAGCAACGGTCTGGGCATTTCGCTTTTGCGCAACAATAGAGCCAAAGAAATTGAAACGCAATTTGGAGCTACTAACTTTTCATACAATCCGTCTAAGTCCTTGTCGCTGAGTGGTTTTGGTATTGTTTCTTCCTCTTTAACAGATTTGGAAACGGTTTCTTCGGTTAATTTTTTACGACCCAATTCGAACGATGTTTTGTCAACCGAAAACCGACAAGATGTGGCTCACCAAAAAAGTAATCTAGGATTGTTTAAGTTGAGTTCCATTTACAAACCAAACAGCAATTTTCAAATGGATTACGATGTCTTAGCCCGATTTTCCAAACAAGAGGAAAACAATTCTTTGCTCAGGGAGACCATCATTGCCAATACAGGTTCTCTTGAAACCATTGGTACTCAAAAAAATCAAGAACCAGTGTCAATCAACCAAAATTTAAGTTTTTACAATACCATCAACGACTCAAATATTCTGGCTCTTGAAATGCAACATTTGTATCAAAATGAAGATCCTTTTTACAATGCTAATTTAGAGTCACAGCCATTTGATTTGATAGGTTACACAGCAAATCAGCAACGCAACAATATCAACCAAAACCGATTTGTTCAAACCAATAAGCTCGATGCCAAACTTGACTATTACTATGTGCTGAATTCCAAAAGCAATATCAATGTGACCTTGGGCAATACGTACTCATACCAAAATTTCGATTCTAGTATATACCAAATTCTGGATAATGGTTCGGTTAATAATCTCAATGCAGCCCAAAACAACAACGATGTTTCTTATGTTTTTAACGACGCATTCTTGGGATTGCACTACAAAATTCTAACCGGTAAATTTACATTCACACCCGGAGTAAGTTTACACCAGTATTACCTCAATAACAAACAGTTGGAAACTAATTTTGTACAAAAGTTTACCCAAGTTTTACCCGATTTTCTAGCCATTTACCAAATCAAAAAGGCCGAATCACTCACCTATAATTTTTCCCTACGCAATAACTTTACCGACATCAATCAGCTCGCAGAAGGTTTTGTGCTAAACAATTACAATAGCCTCTCTAGTGGCGATCGAACACTCGAAAATTCAATTGCTCAAGTTCATTCAATTGCTTATGCCAAATACAATATGTTCAACTTCGAAAATATTGTGGCCAATGTCAACTACACCCGTACTGTAGATGCGGTTAAATCCAAAGCCACGATTCAGGGAGTCAATCAGTCTGCAACGCCTTTCAATTCGCCCTTTGCCGACGAAACTATCTCTGGTTTTGCACAATACGGAAGATCGTTTCTAAAGCGATACAAAGCTTCAGCCAATGTTCGGTTGAATTGGTCAAAATTCAACAACATTCAAGTCAATCCGGTTAACCAAAACGAAACCTTATTTACCAACGAGAGTTTTACCCAAGTATACAACCTTCGTTTGTCTACCAATTACAAAAAATGGCCCAATCTTGAAGTAGGTTTTGAGTATGCTGTAAACGACTATCCGAATTCCAAATTCATCAACGAAAAACCATTTGCTCGCATCGATTACTATTTTCTAGATAGTTTCTCTTTTGTATCAGAATACGAGTACAACCATTATTACAACAGCGATAAAACGTCCGACAACGAATACGATTTTCTTTCGGCCAGTTTAATCTACCAAAAAAACAAAGACAGCCACTGGGAATATAAAATTTCGGCTACCAATATTTTAAATACCACATCGCTCAACGACGATAGTTTTTCCCAATTTTCTACTCGAACCTCACAATATGTGGTGCAACCGCGTTACCTGATATTTAGTGTCAAATACAATTTGTAAGTAGTAGCTATTTCCAGCTATTCGTTGCAAGTCCTCACGCCAAAAGCACAGTTGCTAATACGGCAAAAAGAGCTTCCATTCGGTCGCTTTTTTGCCGTAAGCAACAGGGAGCTTTTGCCGTTTCGGGCTTTTCACTGCTATCTGGGCTATCCACTACCGTAAAAAGAAAAGCACCAGTCATTTAAAACAAAAAACCCGACTTGAGTAGTCGGGTTTTTTTATGCTAATAAGCAACTTTTACAAGTTAAAAGCAGCTTTTACATTGGCTACAAAATCTAATTTTTCCCAAGTAAACAACTCAACAGTAACGGTTTTACTATTACCGCCTGGAGCAGTAAAGGTTTTAGTTACGGTTTCAGGAGTTCTTCCCATGTGTCCGTATGCTGCCGTTTCGCTGTAAATGGGGTTTCTCAATTTCAAACGTTGCTCAATAAAGTAAGGTCTCATATCAAAAATAGTTTCTACCACTTTACTGATTTCACCGTCAGTCATATTTACTTTCGAAGTTCCATAAGTATTTACGTTAATTGAAGTTGGTTTTGCCACTCCAATCGCATACGAAACTTGTACTAAAACTTCGTCACACAAACCAGCTGCTACTAAATTTTTTGCAATATGACGAGTAGCATAAGCAGCTGAACGGTCTACTTTTGATGGATCTTTTCCAGAAAAAGCACCACCACCGTGAGCTCCTTTTCCACCATACGTATCTACAATAATTTTTCTTCCAGTTAATCCTGTATCACCATGCGGACCACCAATTACAAACTTTCCTGTTGGGTTGATGTGGTAGGTAATATCATCATTAAACAAATGAGCATATTGTGGGTATTTGGCTTTAACACGTGGAATCAAAATCGAAATCAAATCCGATTTAATTTTAGCTAACATGTCAGCTTCTGAAGCGAAATCATCGTGTTGAGTAGAGATTACAATCGCATCAATGCGTTGTGGTTTGTTGTCGTCAGAATATTCTAATGTTACTTGCGATTTGGCATCGGGGCGTAAGTAGGTAATCTCGCTATTTTCTCTGCGGATGGCAGCCAACTCAATCAACAAGGCATGAGCCAAATCCAATGCCAATGGCATGTAGTTTTCAGTTTCGTTAGTGGCATAACCAAACATCATTCCTTGGTCACCAGCACCTTGCTCTTCTTTGCTAGCTCTGTCTACACCTTGGTTGATGTCAGCAGATTGCTCATGAATAGCCGATAAAACGCCACAAGAGTTTGCTTCAAACATGTACTCGCTTTTGGTGTATCCAATTTTTTTAATTACATCTCGTGCAATTTGTTGAACATCCAAATACGTGTCTGATTTTACCTCACCAGCCAAGATAACTTGACCAGTAGTAACCAAGGTTTCACAAGCTACTTTCGACTCAGCGTCAAATGCCAAAAAGTGGTCAATTAATGCATCCGAAATTTGATCTGCTACTTTGTCGGGATGTCCTTCACTTACTGACTCCGATGTAAATAAATAAGCCATAAT
>CAZAJH010000040.1:0-11153 GCA_964485385.1 uncultured Flavobacterium sp. | reverse complement strand
GACTTATTGCCGTTTTCAGTTTGGATTTCTACCAACAGCGTTGAATTGGTTTTGGTAATATTTTTTATCGTTAAATAATCGGAATTCACCTCTTTGAATTCTGCCAATTTTCGGCCCAAGATATCATAAACAATAACTGTTTTTAGCAATTCAGACGTTGATAAAATTTCAATGTGTTTGTCTGAAGCTATGGTAATTGAATTGGCGTTGAACACAGTATTGTTTAGCGTTCCGTTGGTGTATCTGAGGATAAATCGATTAGCACAGTTTCCTGAAGCAGATGTAAACGTATAGGGCGATGCTCTTAAATCATGAATCACTTCAAGGTAATTGTCTTTGAGGTAAATCGTTTGGCTTGGATTTTCAAACAATCCATCTGCATCCAAAATACCAATCGAGTAGTTTCCGGCAATTGGCGTTGTGATACCTATAGGAATGATGTCGTTTTGATCAAAAGGCATTGGTCGACCATTTATAATCATAGGTTTATCTCCAATGTATGAATAAATTTCCATGATATTACTTGGTTTATAAAACGCATCAAAAAGGCGGTCTTTATCATAAGTTGCGCCTTCTGCATAACCTACTAAAGTGGTTGAAGTTTCCTCGTTTTCATTGGCAATATTCAGCCAAATTCTACTTTTATCAACGTTATCTGGAGTAGTGGATCCATTTCTGTAAAATTGGCTGTTGCTATGGCTTGCATTTCGCATGGTATTATTAAATACAACAGCAGATGGAGTTGGTGAGCTGTGATTCATTTGTATGAAGAACGATTGGCCTGCACCAATTTTTCCAAGAAAGCCCGGTGGGGTTGAACCTAATAAATTGTAACTTACGTAGTCATTAACCGAATAATTATACGTGTAATCGCCATAAAATGGATCTGCAAATGCGTTGCTTATGGGTTGCCCGTGTGTCCATAGTCGTACGCTTCCATCAATATTGGTATTGGTATTGAGGAAAGTGTTGGCATCAATAGCAGATGGATAAGGATTACCTACCAAGTTCCAATTGTCGTCTTCAGCAGTGGCTGTTCCACCTGGGGAGGGATAGGAGTTGGTTCGGGTTCCACGTGTAATAACGGTAGATATATTTCCGTTGTTTGGTACACCAACAAATCGCGCCAAGTAATTGGCTGGAGTAGCAGTGTAAGTACTCGGACCTCTAACGATGTATCCTCTTCCTAAAATCATATTTTCATTTCCGTTCACCCAAATTCCGTAATCGGTTCCATTGTGTGTTGGATTCCACTTCCAAATTAAATTGGTAGGTGTAAGTGGTGATATTAAACTGGAAGGAAAATTATTTACAGGAGAAGACCAATACACATAATCGAGCATTCGGATGTTGGTGTTTCTCTCGTATTCGATATTTCCTGTATTCGATACATTGTTTATTTGTACTAAACTAGCGTCGTCATTAATTAGGAATCGTGCTGTTGGATCAACATGTACAAAATCGGTTATGGTCAAACTATTGGTTCCATTGATTGTTAGAAATGCGTTAGGCAGTATGGTTAGGTTTTTTCCTAGTCCGTTGAAGTTAGTACCCGATACGACAGGATCATTGGGTACATTTGGTATGATAACACAATCAGCAGCGGTGGGTACACCAACAGGTGTCCAGTTTGCGGCTACATTCCAATTTGTACTAACCGAACCATTCCAAATTTTATTGTTGATTACAGTTACAGTAGTTTCAGCAGTTTCAACAATGCTTCTCCCAGAGCAAATGGTGTAGGTTACCTGCGCTGTGTAAGTTGTTGTTGAAGCGGGACATACATTTATGGTGTCACCAGAGCCCAAATAAGCACCGCTAGTACCAGAACCTTCATACCAATCAACAGTAGTTGACGGAGTACCAGCAGGAACAAAGCGCCACGCTTCGCCTGAGGTAACTGTCCAATCAGGATCTAGACCATTTCGGTTGGGAGGAACAACTCCTTGTGTTCCGGTTGCGTCTTGTATTCCGATGATGGCATTTCCACTATTCCAAGTTGAGCAAACGTTTTTTTCTTGCACATAAACCTCAATTACATTGGTGTTTTCGTAGAGCACAATCATTCCAGTATAAAGCTGGGAGTTGCAAGCTGATGAGAACATTGGAATATCATCCCACGCTGCAACAAGAGCTCTACAGCCATTATTGAGCGTAATGAGTTCCCAGCCAACTTCACCACCCACACTAGGGTCAATATCATGATAGACGCCAAAAATAGTATTTCTGAACAATGAGGTATTGGGCAAATTGCTGGCAAATGACCAGGCATTATATCCTCCTGGAGTATTAGAAGTTAGGTCAAAACTAATTACCCCATTAGAACCAATAATACATTGGGTGTAATTGTTTCCGAAGTAACAAAAATGGAATGGTAGATTGATAGTTGTTGACCAAATATCGTCTACATTGATACTAACAGGATTGCGAAGACAATTGAATTGATAAGGTGGTGCATATGGAATAGATTGAACTGTGTAGCTGGTTGACTGTGCAATGGGAGTGTAAATTGCTTCCAAATCTACACAAGCTGTTGCTACGCAAGGATCAATTGGATTATGATCAGCACCAAGTAGTCCTAAACCACCAGCATCCACACCCGGACAGCTCAAAGAAGTTGTACCACTTCCACTTCCCAGTGAACAATTTGGTAAAGTAAAACTGATTGGCCCAATCCAAACTCCTTGACCAAGTCCGCCGCCACAATTTGAGCGAACCCAAACATAATATTGGCTTCCAGAAAGTAAACCTGTTAAAACTACGGAATTCACACCACTAGCTACAGAACCTGTCGGAATGGCTGATGAAGATGGAGTAGTATTGGAGGTTGATACAAAATACTGGTAACCGTTGGCTGGAGCCGGACTCGGCTCAATCCACTGTACTGTAGCAGATGTTTGAGAATTTACAGTAACACTAATCGCAGAGGGGTTTCCAGAACATGGTAATGGTGGTAGAACCGTAAAGGTGTAATCTTCGGTTTCTCCGCTACTTATTGTTCCACAAGATGCAGGATTGGAGTTCAAGTAGTTTGCAACAATTCGCATGCGGTGGTTCCCAATACTTGCTCCAGCTGGCACTGTGATAGTTCCATTTGCATTGGTAACATAAGCCCCACTAGCGTACACTAGCTCACCTGCATCATTAAAATCCAAATCGTTGTTCCAATCAATCCAAATGTTAAAACCATAGGTGTAGAAACCGTCATAAAATGCAGCCGAAAAAGTAACGGAGCCCAGATTAATTTGACTCACAGTTTGTCCAGTAAAGTTTCCATAACCACCAGCAGAATATCCAGATGCATTATTGGCAATATTGTTTGATCCTCCTGAAGTTGAAAAGTTATTGATATAGTATGTTGATGAGGTTGAATTGGATAAACAGTAGCCGGTTACAAATGACACTACAGTTGTCCAGGGACTAAAATCAATTCCATTGCAATTGTTTCGAACATAAACATAGTAAACCGTATCTGGAGCCAATCCTGTCAGATTAACCGTTGTTACTCCAGCTGCAGTACTTCCTGTTGGAGTGGTTGAACCAGTAGGTGCTACTGGACTTGTTGTTAGGAAGTATTGATATCCATTGGCAGGAGCGGGGCTTGAAGCTGTCCAACTCAAGGTTGCAGTGGTTTGGGTAATAGCACTAACAACTACTGATGTAGGAATGCCGGGACACGGAGGCACTATAACATTAACAGTATAATCCTCGGTTTCACCACTTGAAATTGAACCACAAGCTGCAGGGTTGGTGCTAAAGTAGTTAGCAACTATTCTCATTCTGTGATTTCCAGCACTGGCGCCAGAGGGAACAGTAAAACTTCCGGTTGCTCCTGTTACATAAGCTCCAGATGCGTATACCAACTCTCCCGCATCACTAAAATCAAGGTCGTTGTTCCAATCAACCCAAATATTAAAGCCATACGTATTTACACCATCAAAGAAGTTAGCATTGAAATTAATTGTGCCGTTATTTTGTTGGGTTACTACCAATCCAGTAAAGTTTCCATAACCGCCAGCTGAATAGCCAGAGCCGTTATTGGTGATGTTCGTTGTACCTCCCGTTGTAGAAAAGTTGTTGATGTAGTAGGTAGATGTCGTAGATGTTGAAGCGCAATATCCGGTTACAAAGGAAATGAAAGCAGACCAAGCACTGAAATTGCCACCTCCACAATCACTTCTTACAAAAACATAATAGGTCGTATTGGGAATTAAACCAGTGAGGTTAGCACTCGTGGCTAGGGTTGCAGTACCAACTCCAGTTGGAGTCGTATTGCTTGTAGAGACTACATATTGGTATCCGTTTGAAGGAACTGAAGAGGGAGCATTCCAACTGATTGTTGCTGTAGTTGTAGTAATGCTGGTTGCAGGGTTTTGTGTTGGCGTTACACAAGTGGGCGCGTGAGCACAAATACTGAAAGTTCCATTGTTATCGTTTCCGAATTCCCAAACCCGAATGTAAATAGTCTCACCTGGAATCAAAGTTGTCATTGAAATGTAAGACATAGCGCCATTAGCACTATCGTCATCATCACACTCTAGTAGTGTTAAGCTACCGCATGTTCCTCGGTAAAAAGCCATACCACTGTCGGTAATCACACCAGGAGACATATCTACATTCAATATTCCAGTTGCTGGAACCACTGCTCTAAACCATACGTCTCCACCACTGTATGATGCACATCCAGGGGCAGGTATACTGGCACTTGCCGTTGCATTGGCATTGGTATAAGTGGAAAAAGTACAAGTTGTATTAACAGGTAAGGGAATTGCATTTACACATTCGTCATTGGGTGGCGGAGTGGGTGCGGCCGTACAAGACCTTGAAATCGTGAACGTTCCCGTGGTACTATTTCCAATAGCATAATGGGCTATGTATACATAGTAAGTGGTACCGTTGACTGTGGTGAAAGTAATTGTTTCAGTACCACCGCTCAAGGCTAAATCATTGCATCCTATCGAAGTAAAAGAACCACAACTTCCACTGGAAACAGACATCTCGTGATCAAAAGTAGCCGTTGAACTAATGGTAGTTTGTTGTCCATTTCCAACAAATGAATACCAAACACCATTATTTGACATTGAACAAGCTGTTCCATGAGCAATCAAACCCGAAGTTCCTACTGTTGTTCCTGCCAAATTGGTTGTACCACAAGGTAAGGCTGTTGCAGAGGCACATATTGCATTGGATGGAGCAGCTGGTGCAAAAACACAGATAGTTCCAGTCATATCGTTTGCGGTCGAATTGTTTGTTCTCATAATTCGCAAACGATAGGTTGTACTTGGTGTAACCGTTGCGGTCAAAGTAGCATTGGCTGCTACCGGAACTACACAAGCAACTTGGGTAAGGGTGTTACATGCTCCAGTGCCGCTGTATACGGCTAGTCCCATTTGTCTATTACTGGTTCCATTAATTGTAACAGTTGTAGTTGTTGCGCCAGTTGTAAACGTATACCAACCATCGCGGAAAGAAGTACCACTACATGAAGCAGGTCCGTCATTGTTGAATGTGCTAACTACATTGTAGTTGGTAGTTACACAACTCGTATTTACGGTTAGTGCAGGCGGAGTAGTACAGGTGTCAGTTTGTGCGCTAATCTTAACCCATGAAAGAACTAGTAAAAATAAAACTAGAATAGGACGTCTACTGCGATTTTTTTTTGTGAATGTGGGGGGTAGTTTTTTTATCATTTCATCCTCATTTAACAATCAAATATAGGTAAAAACCCCATTAAAACAAATAAATGTCTAAAAAAAATGTTAAAATGCAATGTAGTTGTTTTATTACAGTTTTTTCTTTCAAAAAATCAAATTTTTAACAGTTAAAAATGTTTCATACAAGCTTTTTAGTACTGGTTAAATTATAAGAAAAAAACTATATTTTTTCTATTTTAAGAGAGCAAAGAAAAAGTCAAATGCAGTTTGTCGGTATTTTTTTGTATTTCAACTATTTTTTATGTTTTTTTTTATTAAAAAATCCACTATTAGGGAGATAAAAACTAACTTTGAGAGTTATAATGCAATGATTATGAAACACATTGGTCTACTTTTAGTTTTAGCTTTCAATCTGTCTTTTTCTCAGGTATATGTAAGCAACAATAGTTTTATTTTTAACAGAGGAAGTGTAGTTTATGTGACTGGAAATGTCGAACTCAATGGTGCAAATAGTAATTTTTACCTCAGAAATGAGGGCCAACTTTTACAAGGAACCACCTCTACTTCGGCTAATCGTGGGTTAGGAAAGCTATCTGTATTTCAAGAGGGAACTTCGGATAATTTTGACTACAATTATTGGTGTTCTCCAGTTGGGAATGCTTCAGCGGCGGTTGGAAATGAAAATTTTGGAATTGGAATGCTCAATCGTCCAACTTCAGTAATAGCTTCAACACCAGTTACCACAACGAATTCATTTGATGGTTCAACTTCTAATACTACTTTGGATATATCCAAACGATGGATATGGAAATATTTGAGTTCGAATGTGTATGATCCAGGTGGAGCGGGTTGGATTTACGTGCAAGACTTGCCAACACTAGCTGCAGGCCAAGGTTTTACTATGAAAGGAACTAGCGGAACAGATAATACTAATGTTGGAGAGGTAGCTGTAAACAATCCGGGTGGTGCTCAACGATATGACTTTAGAGGAAAACCGAATGATGGAAATATTACAGTTGGTGTTGATATCAACAAACTTACTTTGACGGGTAATCCCTATCCTTCGGCGCTTCATGTGAATGCTTTTTTGTTGGATCCCACCAATACGGCTTTTGACAGAACTGCTTACTATTGGGAACATGATAAAACAGTCAATTCTCATCTCATAGCGCAATACAGGGGCGGATATGGTACGTATTCTCCTATTTCTTTGGTATCAAATGGATTGTATGTTCCAGCCACTTTCAATACCTACAACAACGATGGAACGCTCAACACCACTGGTGCTTCTTCGGGTTTGGCTATTGAAAGAAAGTATGCGCCAATTGGACAAGGTTTTATGGTGAAAGGAACTGCTTTAGGTACAGTCACCATACGAAATTCTCACCGTGAATATTACCGTGAAGCGGGAGCTTTATCTCAGTTTGAACGTCTAGCTAATACAACGCAAGATGCGCCTCAAACTGGTGCTGGTGCTATAAATACGGTGTCACATATCCGATTAAATACGATTCTAAATAATCAGTTTACCCGACAAATGGCTTTAGCTTTTGTTCCTGAAGCTACTATGGGTGTTGATCCCGGAATAGACTCGAGAAGTCCAGATGGAGATGCCTTACCTAATGATGCTTTCTTTGTTATCAATAATGATCGATATGTTATTGAAGGTATCAATTTTAGCGTTGAAAAAAGAGTGCCACTTGGTGTCAAAGTAACAGGAAATTCAAACTTCAAATTCAGCTTACTTGAGGTAGTCAATTTTGACGAAAATCAACCGGTTTATATTTATGATGCAGAAACCAATCTATACCATAATTTAAAGTCAGGAGATTATTCAGTTAATTTGTCTGAAGGTACACACCTCAATCGATTTGAAGTTACGTTTATGGATGGAACATTGAATACAAGCAATTTAATAAGTACTAATCTTGAAATCGTTCAAAATAATTCTACTCAGGTGCTTACAATTTCCAATCCAAATTCTATCGATTTGAAGTCGGCCAGTTTGTATGACATTGCTGGAAAAAAGATAATCGAGAAAACAGAGTTAGGAAATGAAAGAGTATTCGAAATTGCAACGTCCTCTATCAGTGAAGGGGTGTACATTATTCAGCTTCTTGCCCAAGACGGACAAACCATGAGTCAGAAAATTATTGTGGAGAGAGTTGATTAATTTTTTTCCAACATTCCTAAGAAATAGTAAGGTGCTTTTTGGAGCACCTTTTTTATTGATTTCATAAATTTGTAAAAAAAGAATTGGAAGTTTTAACCCAGAAAATACCATTAGTCCATTCTACTGTTGAGCTCTTTATTCGTAGAGAAGATTTGATTCATCCCTTTGTTTCAGGTAATAAGTTTAGAAAACTGAAATACAATTTAAGGGAAGCAAAACACCAAAATAAGACTGTTCTACTCACTTTTGGCGGTGCATTTTCAAATCATATTGCGGCAACCGCATACGCAGGGAAAGAAAATGGGTTCAAAACAATTGGGATTATTAGGGGTGAAGAGTTGGCTGCTGCAGATGCCACAAACCCAACACTGCAATTCGCAGCCGATTGTGGTATGGAACTTTTTTTTGTTTCGAGAAGGGAATACAGAAATAAAGACAAAGAAGAATTTCTGGCAAATTTAAGGCAAATTCACGGTGATTTCTACCTGATACCAGAAGGAGGTTCCAATCATTTGGCAGTGAAGGGATGTGAAGAAATTCTCTCAGAGAACGATTTTTTTTACGATTATATAGCTACATCGGTTGGGACCGGAGGAACAATTTCGGGCTTGATTAATGCTGCGTCGTCTCATCAAAAAGTTTTGGGTTTTACCTCGCTAAAAGGCGCTTTTTTAACAAAAGATATTTGTAAATTTGCAACCAATTCCAATTGGCATCTCTTTGAAGAGTATCATTTTGGTGGATACGGAAAAGTAACCGAAGAATTGGTGCATTTTTTGAATTGGTTTTATCAACATTACCAGATTCCTCTTGATCCTATTTATACGGGTAAAATGGTATTTGGAATTTTCGATTTAATACAGAAGGGGTATTTTGATAAGGGCTCCAAAATAATGTTGATTCATACCGGAGGATTGCAAGGCATTATGGGAATGAATCAATACTTAAAAAGTAAAAAAAGAACTTTAATTGCGTACGATGGTTAAAAAGATAATGCTAGTTTTTGTTGCGGTTTTTGTGTGCTCGTGTAGTTCGAATAAGCCAATTATACAAACCACAAAAAATCCGACTCGCAAACCAACACCTCAAGTGGTTAAAGTAGAAAAAAAAGAAGAAGTTAAACCCGTTTCTACAACTCCTCAAGCACCTACTAAAAATCAGACTACAGAAACACTAGAGGCTACCTCTAAAGTTAAGGTTACAACCGAAATCGTATTGGCTTATATTGAAAACTACAAGGAAGTAGCAAAGAAAAACATGGTCAATCATGGTGTTCCTGCCAGTATCGCCTTGGCTCAGGCTATTTTGGAATCGGGCGCTGGAACCGGAACCTTATGTCAAAAAGCCAACAATCATTTTGGTATCAAATGCCATAAGGATTGGAACGGACCTGGCGTAAATCATGATGATGATGCCTTACAAGAATGTTTTAGAAAATACGAGTCCGCCTATGATTCGTATCAAGATTACGCGGCTTTTTTGCGAGGTAGAAGATGGTACGATCCACTGTTTAAATTGAAAAAAGATGATTACAAAGGTTGGGCAAAAGGATTAAAAGCCGCTGGATATGCTACGGATCCAGCTTATCCCACCAAATTAATAGGCATAATTGAGCGCTATCAGCTTCAAAAATACGATGCAGAAGTTTTAGGTACAGAGTATGTTCCGACGCAGTCGACTTCTGTCAGCAAAACGGTTCAACCGCTATTGAATTCCAACCAATATCAGGTTGTCAAAGGCGATACGTTGTATTCCATAGCTAAACGTTTCAATTTAACAGTTGATGATTTAAAAAAATTAAACCAAATACTCGATAATTCAATTTCAATTGGACAGATTCTTTTGATAAAACCATAAATTTACCATGTTATACCAACGAAGCAGTTCTTTATTTAATGAGGCTCAGGAAGTAATTCCGGGTGGCGTTAACTCACCAGTTAGGGCTTTCAAGGCGGTAGGAGGAACACCTATTTTTGTAAAAAGTGCCAAAGGAGCTTATTTATATGATGAAGATGGCAACAGATTGATTGATTATATCAACTCATGGGGGCCAATGATATTAGGTCATGCCAATGAAAAAGTAATTACGGCTATTACTGAAAGAGCTCAATTGGGAACTTCTTTCGGCATGCCTACCCAACTCGAAACAGAAATTGCCAAACTAGCCATTTCGATGGTGCCAAATATTGACAAAATTCGTTTTGTCAACTCTGGTACAGAGGCTTGTATGAGTGCTATTCGATTGGCTAGAGGTTACACAAAAAGGGATAAAATTATCAAATTTGCAGGTTGTTACCACGGGCATTCCGACTCTTTTCTGATTCAAGCGGGTAGTGGAGCTAGTACTTTTGGTACTCCCAACAGCCCTGGTGTAACGCAAGGAACGGCCAAAGATACCTTGTTGGCCAATTTCAATGATAGTAGCAACGTTAGAGCACTTTTTGAGGCTAATTCAAATGAGATAGCTGCCGTTATCATTGAGCCAGTTGCAGGAAATATGGGATGTATTCCTCCAAGAGAAGGATTTTTGGAAGCCCTACGTGAAATCTGCTCTTCTCATGGAGCGTTACTTATCTTTGATGAAGTGATGACGGGCTTCCGATTGGCCAAAGGTGGCGTTCAAGAGTTATATGGAGTCAATGCAGATATTGTGTGTTTTGGGAAAGTGATTGGTGGTGGTTTACCTGTCGGTGCATTCGCTGCCCGAAATGAAATAATGAATTACTTGGCTCCATTAGGACCAGTTTACCAAGCAGGTACTTTGTCGGGTAATCCGCTTGCCATGGCAGCTGGCTTGGCTATGCTAACGCAAATCAATTCCGATCAAGAGTTGTTCAATAGATTGGAACAAAAAACAGCGTATCTTGAAAATGGTATGCGTCAAGTGTTAAACAAACACAATGTGACACACACAATTAACAGAGTTGGTTCCATGATTTCCGTTCACTTTGATGCAGCACCAGTAGTTGATTTTCATACGGCTAAAAATGGAGACAACGAATTGTTTAAGAAGTTTTTTCATGGTTTACTTGGGGAAGGTGTTTACATTGCCCCATCAGCCTATGAAACTTGGTTTATTACAGATGCCTTAACCTATGAAGACATAGATTTTACGATTCATGCTGTTGATAAAGTAGCAGCTAGTATATAAAAAAAATCCCCGATAAAACGGGGATTTTTTTTATTTAGAGTTTAAAGCAGTTCTTGCTTTCTCGTATGATTTTCGATTGGCTTCTAGCTTTTGATTTTGATCTCCAGTTAAAGTTGCTTGTACTTTTAAATCAGCAAATCTGGCAAACTCAGCTTTTCTCTCATCACTCAATGAC
>CAZAJH010000039.1:0-11198 GCA_964485385.1 uncultured Flavobacterium sp. | reverse complement strand
ATCATTGATTTTTTTGGCTATCTCTAAAACACTTTTAGCTTTGGCAATGGCTTGGTCTTTATTACCTTGGAAAAATAAAATTTGAGCAATTGCCATATTACTTTTCGCTTGGTATTTTGTATTACCAATTGATTCTGCTTTTTTAAAGGCTTGTGTGGCATAATAATTTGCACTATCCAAATTGCTTGTTTGTACTGCTTTTTTTGTTTTAGATAAAAGTTCTTCAACCACCTGCAACTCGCTATTTTGTGCTGCATTTTTGATTGACAACATAAAAAGCAATAGGATAGATATTTTTTTCATATCTTTAAGATTAGTAGAGTAAAATTACACAATTTTAGGTATAAAAAAACGGAATCAATAGGACTATTGTAACGGATTGAATGTTACCAATCTTTTATTTCAAATCTTGGTTTTTACAGAAGCTTTCTCGGGCTATCCGTTTCAACCTGCCTGCCGGTAGGCTGGGTTCTCAACCTAAAAAAGTGTTTTTGTAAAACTTATGAAAGCTTGCATTGGTCGCTTTGATAATACAGCAACCCCTACTTTCTATTCTTGCGGGCTTTTCACTACTATTTAGGCTATCAAATCTATATCCGTTCCTGCAACGCTTTGATCTCGTCGCGCAATTTGGCGGCTTGCATAAAATCCAAATCTTTGGCTGCTTTTTCCATCGCTTTTCGCGCTTCACGGATTTTCTTTTCGATCTCAGGTTTCGACAAGTACAAACTTTCGGGTTCGGCTGCTTTGGCTATTTTAGCTTCGTAATATTGAGTCGATACTGAATTATTACTCAAAGCATTGCCCAAACTTTTATTCAAGGCCTTCGGTTGCAGGTTATTTTTGGTGTTGTAGGCAATTTGCTTTTCGCGACGGTAATTCGTTTCGTCTATGGTTTTTTGCATCGAAGCCGTGATTTTGTCGGCGTACATAATCGCTTTTCCATTCACATTACGCGCTGCGCGACCTACCGTTTGTGTCAACGAGCGATGACTACGCAAAAATCCTTCTTTATCAGCATCCAAAATTGCAACCAACGAAACTTCGGGTAAGTCCAAACCTTCCCGCAATAAATTCACACCAATCAACACATCAAACAATCCTTTTCGTAAATCTTGCATGATTTCAACGCGCTCCAACGTGTCGACATCAGAGTGAATGTAACGGCAACGAATCGAGACTTTGGTCAAATATTTCGTTAATTCTTCTGCCATACGTTTGGTTAAGGTGGTAACCAAAACACGTTCATCCAATTCGCATCGCACTTGAATTTCCTCAATTAAATCGTCAATTTGATTCAAACTCGGACGAATTTCAATAATCGGATCTAATAAACCCGTCGGGCGAATGACTTGTTCCACGTATATTCCCTCGCTTTTTGTCAATTCGTAGTCGGCTGGAGTAGCCGAAACATATACCACTTGGTTTTGCATCGATTCAAATTCTTCAAACTTCAACGGACGATTGTCCATGGCAGCGGGCAAACGGAAACCAAATTCAACTAAGTTTTCCTTTCTGCTTCTATCGCCACCATACATCGCATGAACCTGCGAAATAGTAACGTGACTTTCATCTACCACCATCAAATAATCATCCGGAAAGTAATCAAGCAAACAGAACGGGCGAGTTCCGGGTAATCTTCGATCCAAATAGCGTGAATAGTTCTCAATGCCTGAGCAATAGCCCAATTCCCGTATCATTTCCAAATCGAAATTGGTGCGTTCTTCCAATCGCTTGGCTTCTAGGTGTTTCCCTATTTCTTTGAAGTAATCCACTTGTTTGACCAAATCTTGTTGAATTTCCCAAATGGCAGCTTGCAAGACATCCGGTGATGTCACAAACATGTTCGCGGGGTAAATATTCAGTCTTTCGTACTTTTCAATTACTTGAGCATTTTTAGCGTCGAAAGCCTCAATTTCTTCAATTTCGTCGCCAAAAAAATGCACGCGAAAGGGTTCATCAGCATAACTCGGGAAGATTTCCACTGTATCGCCTTTGATTCGAAAAGTTCCTGGTGTGAATTCAGCCTCTGTTCTCGAGTACAAACTTTGCACTAAACGGTGCAACAATTTCGTTCTTGAGATGACTTGATCTTTTTCGATGGAAATCACATTTTTCTGAAATTCCACTGGATTTCCAATTCCGTACAAACACGATACCGAAGCGACTACCAACACGTCTCTACGGCCAGAAAGTAGAGCAGAAGTAGTACTTAAACGAAGTTTTTCTAGCTCGTCGTTGATGGACAAGTCTTTTTCAATATAGGTTCCCGTTACCGGAATATAAGCTTCGGGTTGGTAATAATCGTAATACGAAACGAAATATTGTACCGAATTGTTCGGGAAAAATTGTTTGAATTCAGAGTACAATTGCGCTGCAAGAGTTTTGTTGTGTGCTAGGACCAATGTTGGTTTTTCTACTTTTTCAATGACATTGGCCATAGTGAAGGTTTTTCCCGAACCCGTAACGCCAAGCAATGTTTGGAATTTTTCACCATTGAGAATTCCGTTAGCTAATTTTTCAATGGCTTGCGGTTGATCACCTGTGGGTTGGTATTCGGAGATAACTTGGAATTTCATTTGAAAGGACGAAGTTTAAAGTACAAAGTTACAAACTATTCGTCAAAACTTTCAATCAACATTAGATTGCCTTTTTCAAATTCGATAGTGACAATGCCATCTGCGGTTACATGATTACTACTTCCAGTGCGATAACCTAAATCGAGGTTTTCGTTTTGTAATGGATAAAATAAGTTGTCCGTGATTATGTTTTCGACCGTTCCGATTGGAATTAATGATATAATTGTGTCTTTTGCATACCATTTTTGGTATTTCTTAGGTAATAAAAAAACTTTGGAGTAGTCGTCAAAAAAAACAATTTTAAGTTGTTGTTGGTAAGTTGCGGCAATGGTTAGATTGTGTAAAGTATGGTCAATTCTTTTGCCTGTTGCCCAAACAACGTTGACAGCTTTATGGCCTTTTTCAATGAGGTATTCAAAGGCTTTTTCCAGGTCGGTTTTGTCTTGATTGGGCGCATAAACGATTTCAAGTGGAAATTGTTTTTCGCGGTAGTCTTCTGGAGAGAAGCCGCGGTCGAAATCGCCCAAAAGGACATCGACTTTGATTCCCAATTCCAGAACCCGTTCGATAGCCGAATCAAGAACAACAACCAAGGGAGACCATTCCAACAGTTGGTTCAGTAAATTGGTGCTACAAGCAGCGCCGTTGGCAATGATTAAAGCCGGTTCTTGATCGTCACGAACAATGTGGTGAGAAGACATGTTTTTATTTTAAATTTTAAATTTTAAATTTTGAATTTTGAATTTTTGAATTTTTGAATTTTTGAATTTTTGAATTTTTGAATTGATTCAAATTAATTTATTAGAGGCTACAAGTTAAGAATATTTAATTTAAAATTCATCATTTAAAATTCACACTAATTTTCTAGCCCAGACCTGCCGGCAGGCAGGCAGGTGGCAATGGAAAACAAAAAGCTACAATAAACGTACGTTTTTTAGGCTAAAAAGGCGACCAGCGGAAGCCATTTTTAGGCTTTTAAAACGGTTTAGTGTAGCTTTTTTTTGCAATGAACAGCTGGAATAGCTTCTTATTGCACGATGTAATCTTTGGTATCCAATTCTGATAAATGGAAATAGCCAAAAGGGAAATCATCAGAATTACTGGTGTTTACAATATTTCCTCTCAATGTGGCTGGAGGCGTTGCAAACGGATTTCCGCCATTGCTAGTGATGTTGATGAGTTTATTCAAATAGTTGTAATAGCGTTGTGAAATTCCTTGTAATTCAAAGTGAAGTGAATTTCCGGCTTCTAAATCTTCGTCGGTATAAAACCCAAACATTTGGTTGCCTTGAAAGAATTCGTCTTCAATAACGCCCCATTCTGGCACTACAAGAGGAGCTTTTAGAACCGATACAAAATAGTTGTTTTCCTCGTTACCATTGTCTTGGAAGAAGAATTTTACTTGGATGAGATCTTGGCCAATACCTTGTACGGTGGTTTGTTGAACATCATCGACAGTGGGTGTTGCGAGCAGCTTTTCTGTAGCCGTATACGTGATGCCATTCACTTGCACGGTTAGTGTATATGTTTCGTTGATTACAGGAACGAAGTTGGTACAAATGTATTCCCCGTTGTTATCACTGTCGGTGAAGTTAAAAACCGTATTGCTACTGTTTGTGATGAATACGGTTGCTCCTACCACAGGCGGAACTACTGGACTGTAATAGTCGGTTGTCATAGACAGTTTGATGGCCTGTTCGTTTCCAACGGTTCCTTTTTGCCATAATATATTGGCATCGATAACGAGTCGTGGCGCAGCTGTGTCAAGATCAACATTTACTTCGTCTTGGCAACCAGAGAAAGCGATAAGTAAAAAAAGGAGTGCTATTTTTTTCATAATACTAAAATTTAAAGTTGTAGGAAACCGCCGGAACGATTCCGAATATAGATAAACGTATGGCTTCATTTTGTCCTGTTTCTTCGTTTTGAACGAAACTAATGGAAGCCGCATTTCTTCGTGAATAGAGATTATAGATGCTAAAAACCCATTCGGCTTGCCATTTTCGGTTGGCATTTTTCTTCGGAACCAAAGTAGCCGAAACATCCAAATGGTGGTAGGTTGGAAGATTATCTTGATTGCGCAAGCCAAAAGTAGGAACTGTGACGCCTTGGTATACAAATTGTCCATTAGGAAAAGTAACGGGTTGTCCGGTTTGGAGGGTAAAATTGGCACCAAAGGACCATTTTGGATTGAGTTTGTAGGCACTAGTTACAGCTAGATTGTGCGTTTTGTCGTACCCATTTTTGTACCAATCGCCATTGTTAATTCCGGGTTCATAATCAAAGCGACCCGGAGTGCGTTGCTCCGAACGGGAAAGTGTGTAGGCAATCCAACCAGTTAGTTTGCCGGTGTTTTTGCGCAGTAATAATTCGAGGCCGTACGCTCGCATTTCTCCATTTAGGATAACTTGTTCAATGGCATCATTGGCAATGAGTTCGGCGCCATCAATGTAATCCATACGATTTTTAATTGTTTTATAAAAACTTTCTACTTCTAGTGAATATTCATCGTCTTTAAAATTCGTAAAATAACCAACGGCAATTTGGTCGGCAATTTGCGGTTTGATGTATTTATCGCTGGGTGTCCAAACATCCAAAGGAGTAGGAGAGGCGGTGTTAGAAATCAGTTGCAAATACTGAACCATTCGATTGTAACCTACTTTGAACGACTTGTTATTGGCAAATTCATAAGCCAAAGCGAAGCGAGGTTCCAAATTGTCATAACTAGCAATAGTTTTGTTTCTGCCAAAATATTCCGTTCGGATGGGAGTTCCTTTTTCGTAAATCTCCAACTCTGGATCATAGTATACCGGTAAATCATTTGCATAGTAATTCACCGTGGAATTGCCCAAGCGGTAAAACATACTGTAGCGCAAACCGTATTGAAGTGTTACTTTGTCCGTTAGTTTTTGTTCGGTTTCGATATACAAAGCGGGTTCAAAAGCGTATTTCTTTTCCAATTGACGGTAATTGATGCCTGAATCTTCTTTGGAAGGTGTAATTTCACCAGGGTTAAAGTCATAATAAAGCGCATTGGCACCGAAGTTGATTTTAAATTTATCACCCAAATAGTATTTAAAATCGTATTTGATGTTGTAATTTTTGATACCCGAATCCCAGTTAAATCCAACAAAATCCAAATTTAATCCATAGTAATAATCACTGTAAATTAGAGATAAATTTGAAAATAGTTTATCGGAAAACAAATGATTCCAACGAACATTAAGCGTTGAGTTTCCATACGTATTAATAAAACTTTCGGCAATTTCGAACACATCACGGCCGAAGTAACCAGACAAGTATAGGTTGTTGTTTTTGTTGACTTTATAGCTAAGTTTGGTGTTCAAATCGTAAAAGTAAGCCGAATTCTCGTTGTTGGATAATTTCAAAAACAAATGCGCATACGACGCACGACCGCCTATCAAGAATGAGCCTTTGTCTTTTACAATCGGACCTTCGGCGAGCAAGCGACTAGAGATTAAACCAATTCCGCCATTCATGCTGAATTTTTTACTGTTACCATCTTTTTGATAAATATCCAAAACGGATGAAGCTCTACCTCCAAATCGTGCGGGAATTCCACCTTTGTACAACTTTAAATCTTTGATAGCATCGGGATTGAATACCGAGAAAAAACCAAATAGGTGAGACGAATTGTAAATGGTAGCTTCATCCAAAAGAATTAAATTTTGGTCTGCACCACCACCACGCACATTAAAACCCGACTGGCCTTCACCTGCATTGGTGACACCAGGTAAAAATAAAAGCGACTTAATGATGTCTACTTCACCCAACACCACGGGCATTTGTTTGATTTGAGCGATAGAAAGTTTGTTGACACTCATTTCAGGTTTTCTCGTATTGGTTGTAGTTTTTTCAGTAATAACGACCTCTTTGAGTTGTTCGCCTGTTTCACTCAAGGCGTAATTTTTTTTTAGATTGGATTTGAGGTCAATTTTTTCTTCGATGGTTTCGTAGCCAATGTAGCTGATGACCAAGTCGTAGTTTCCCTCTGGTACGGTTATGGAATAAAATCCGTATTCGTTAGTAATTCCGAAGTAATTGGTTCCTTTTACGTTGATGTTAACTCCAATGAGTGTTTCATTGTTTTTAGCGTCGGAGATGGTCCCTGACAAAGTGTGTTTTACTTGAGAAAATGCGGTAGTACTGAATATAACATAAATGATAAACAGAATTGGTATCTTTTTTGATAGCATAGAATTAAATTTGTGCAAATTTCAACAAATAATAGTTCGGTTGGGACGCCTTATATGTTAATGTATGGTTAAGATTACTGGTTTTTGAACTGAATTTTAAATACTTTTATCCAAAAAAAGCGAATGCGTTACACTTTTTTATTTTTTGTT
The DNA here is from genome assembly GCA_964485385.1 of uncultured Flavobacterium sp. Lineage (GTDB taxonomy): Bacteria > Bacteroidota > Bacteroidia > Flavobacteriales > Flavobacteriaceae > Flavobacterium. The sequence goes on along the minus strand of CAZAJH010000039.1, from coordinate 4,252 downwards.
GTTTTGGTATTTCAGTTTGGTTTTTCACAATTTGAGAATCCCAAAAAATCAATACGTATTGGTGCTGTTAAAGACAACAAGGCCACAGTAAAAAAAGTAGATGTTGACACAACCCAAGCCGCCATCAAGTTTGAAAGTTCAATAGGCAAAAATAAAGATGAAAAATTGCTACAAGGTATTTCAATCGCGCCACAAGTTGGAGCTAAGTCACCTTCAAGAAGTGACACGCCAAGAAACCCAGCAGAATTGTATACTGATAAAATGAATCGTAAAAATAGTGATGGTGAGATTCTTGAGCGCTATCGTTCGGATAGTTTTTTAGGCGAGTTCCGAACGGGTTCACGGATTGTTAAACTAGCTTGCAAAGATCATGAATTTCCTGATGGCGACTTGGTGAGGGTGTGGCTAAATGGTAAAGTAGCGATTAATAGTATTCTTTTGGACGTTGACTTTCAAGAAGTATATTTAGAGTTAAATGAAGGTATTAATAAAGTGGAAATTGAAGCACTCAATCAAGGTCAATCGGGGCCAAATACCGCGCAGTTTGTTGTTATGGACGATCAAGGTAAATTAGTAACCAGCAATAAGTGGAATTTGACTACAGGCGTAAAAGCTCGACTTATACTCACCAAACAACCCAGTACAGCCAAAGAATAAATCCCTATATTTGTCATTGTTATCCATACAATAAACAATGCAAAAGTTTCCCTACGTTTTATTTTTTCTATTTTTCGTATTTTTTTTTACAGCTAAAACTCAGGCTCAACATTCCAACTATTCGTTTGTTGGTTTAGAATACGCTGTAGGTAAAACATCTACGGCTAATGTCGATTTTCCCTCACTTTCTCCCCAACAAAGCCTTTCATTATCTTATGGATTCACCAATAATGATTCGGATAAAGAGTGGAAAAAACAACTTAACTTTCCAGAAACAGGTTTGACATTTTCCTATATCAACTTGGGAAACAACCAACAATTGGGAACGGCTTTTTCTCTCATTCCGTTTGCTGATTTTAAGGTTTTTACTAAATGGTCTGACCGCTTCAATTTTAAAATAGGATTGGGAGCTTCTTATTTTAATACCATTTATGATGAAGAGTCAAATCCGAATAACAAAGCCATATCGACGCATTTTACATGGGCTTTTCGTTCCAATTTGTACTACCAATTGCTTGAAAAAGATAAGTTCAACCTCAAATTGGGTTTGGGTTATTTTCATAATTCAAACGGACACACTCGGTTGCCGAATAATGGATTAAATACGTTTTTGGTCAGTGTGTATTCGCAATTGAATTTCAATAAAAAGGCAGTTGTAGCTTCCTCTGATACCATTTCTTCCAAAACGACTCAAAGGTATTTTACTGCGCGATTCGGAATAGGGCAACGAGTATTATCCAAGTACAACAACGATCCAAAAAATGTCTATGCGTATTCGGCTTCTACAGGAAAAATTATCAATAAAACCTTTAAATACGGTTACGGTTTGTATTATCGCTTATACAAAGACTACTACGATTATATTAATGAGAATGGTAAACTGGTAGCTGAATTGTATCCCGAATACCGCGAAAAGCCAGTATGGTATGCTTCAAACCTTGGCGTTTTTGGGAGTGGCGAATTGCTTTTAGGGCATGTAGGAATTGAATTTGAGCTGGGTTTAAACTTTCACAAACCATCTTACAAATACGACTGGCAAATCAACGAGGAGAAATATGTAGATGGCGTGTACCAATTGGGCGAGCTGGACTGGTATTACCATATTAAAAAAACGATTTCTTCTCGATTAGGAACCAAATTGTATGCTATCAATACCAACAAAGCGCCGCAGCACAACGTGTATTTGGGTGCTTTTATTAATGCTAATTTTGGTCAAGCCGATTTTACGGAATTGACCATAGGATACCAATATTGTTTGCCAATTAAATCCAAAAAATAAAGGCGACCTTTGCTGGACGCCTTTACTAATATGAGGAATAAAGAATTACAATTTCACTTCTGATTTCTTTACAATTTTTTCAATTCTTTTATCTAAATCACCCATTAACTCCTGTAACGCACTTTCGCACATTGGTAGGATTTTTTCTGGTTTTAAAACTGGAATCCCTTGAACCATAACGCCTGTTTTTTTCGACAATTCACTTTCAGTGAAAGCAAACACTTTCTCACCTTTTTTATTATACAAAGCAATGCGTGTTGTGGCTTTCATTTTGGTAGAAGCAGTTCCACCAATACCGAATCCTTTTTCTAAACCAAAATCAATACATACAAACAATACACCATCTGCCTTATCAGCAAATAATTTTGCCGTTTCAACTTCGTTGTATTTTCCGGCAAAACCTTCATAAATGTATTTGTATTTGTCGTACATCAAGTAATTTTTTGCCTCGTATTTTGACAAATCGTATTTGGGTTCAAATTTTTGATAACCTTCATTATTTACAACATCCGATTCGGGTAACAATTCAAATGGAAACTTTTTTGAATAATCATTGAAAAAATTAGTGTGGTATTGGTCAAGAATTGGTTTTAAATTAAAGTTAGGATTATCTCTCAAGTTTAAGATATCTTGTAACAAGAAATCAAAACCACCTCCCAATCCATCAAAACTAACCATCTTGTTGGCATAAAAAGTAACCACAGCAACTTTCTTTTTCTGAGCATGAACATTAGCTGCCAAGACTAAAACGAGCAATAAGGCAATTTTTTTTAAATTTTTCATCGGTTTTATTTTTAATTTGTGCAAAGCTATTAAAATATTAAGAATAAGAGTATCAACACTTGCTAAATTATAAAAAAAAGACGGCTTTGTTGGAGCCGCCTTTTATGAACTAGAAACTAGTTAACCTAGTTTGGCTTCTAAGTTGGTTTTTAACGCTTGTAAGAAATCTTCGGTTGTTAGATAATCAGCATCGGTTAAACCTTCTGGTTTTACCAACATCGCTAAGTCTTTGGTCATTTTGCCTGATTCAACCGTGTCAATACAAACTTGTTCCAATGTATTACAGAAATTAATTAGCTCTTGGTTGTTGTCTAATTTGCCACGGTGTTCTAATCCGCGCGTCCAAGCAAAAATGGACGCAATTGGGTTGGTTGATGTTTTCTTACCTTGTTGGTGTTGGCGGTAATGACGAGTTACAGTTCCGTGAGCTGCTTCAGCTTCTACGGTTTTTCCATCTGGTGTAACCAAAACCGAAGTCATTAATCCGAGCGACCCAAATCCTTGTGCAACTGTATCCGATTGCACATCGCCGTCATAATTTTTGCACGCCCAAACAAATCCACCACTCCATTTCATAGCTGATGCGACCATATCGTCAATCAAACGGTGTTCGTAAACCATTCCGTGTTTATCAAACTCAGTTTTGTAGTGTTGTTGGTACACTTCTTCAAAAATATCTTTGAAACGACCGTCGTAAGCTTTCAAAATGGTATTTTTAGTCGAAAGATACAAAGGCCATTTTTTAGTCAACGCCATTTGAAACGACGAATGCGCAAATCCGTAAATGCTCTCATCCGTATTGTACATACACATCGCTACACCATCATCTTTAAAGTTAAATACTTCCCATGATGTTGTTTCGCCAGCTTCATTGGTAAATGACATCGTCAATTTCCCTTTTCCTTTAATTACTTTATCTGTTGCCTTGTACTGATCGCCAAAGGCATGACGACCAATTACAATAGGTTGTGTCCAACCTTGTACATAGCGCGGCACATTACTCATGATAATGGGCTCACGGAAAACGGTTCCACCTACAATATTGCGAATGGTTCCATTGGGTGATTTCCACATTTCAGATAAGTTGAATTCTTTAACACGCTCTTCATCGGGCGTAATTGTGGCACATTTGATTCCTACGTTGTATTTTTTGATAGCTTCGGCACAGTCGATAGTGATTTGATCTTTGGTGGCTTCACGGCTTTCAATTCCTAAATCGTAATACTTGATATCTATATCCAAATAAGGAAGAATTAATTGTTCTTTGATGAAGCTCCAAATAATTCGTGTCATTTCATCGCCATCGATTTCAACAACCGGATTAGCTACTTTAATTTTTGCCATTTTCGTATAATTTGATGTTGTGTAATTTTTTTTGCGGTAACAAATATATATAATACTGTGGGAATTTCGTTTATGTTATGATGCGAAATCGATTGAATTATCAATTTGCTATTTTAAGGAAATTAAATTGTGAATTTGATAATTTCATGCTCACTTTTTTGCATAAAAAAAGCTCCGAAAAATTCGAAG
>CAZAJH010000038.1:0-11240 GCA_964485385.1 uncultured Flavobacterium sp. | reverse complement strand
ATTACAGAAGTTCTTGAATCACCCACAAAATCTTGAGAAACGACATCGTCTTCGGTAAACCCAATAATGCCTTTCATTTCGTTTTCAGCTGCCTTTTTTAGTACGGCCATGATTTCATCGTAAGTAGTTTCTTTGGCTAGTTTCACCGTTAAATCCACTACAGAAACGTCTACTGTTGGCACACGAAATGACATTCCGGTTAGTTTTCCGTTCAACGAAGGAATTACTTTACCTACAGCTTTTGCTGCTCCTGTTGAAGAGGGAATAATGTTGACACTCGCTGCGCGTCCGCCTCTCCAATCTTTTCTTGAAGGTCCGTCTGCTGTTAATTGCGTTGCTGTTGTAGCGTGAACAGTAGTCATCAACCCTTCTACAATTCCGAAATGATCGTGAACTACTTTGGCCAATGGAGCCAAGCAATTGGTTGTACACGAAGCATTCGAAACAATAGTATCGGTTGGTTTTACTTCGGTATGATTCACACCCATTACAAACATAGGTGCGTCGGCAGATGGTGCAGAAATTACCACTTTTTTAGCACCACCATCTAGGTGCGCTTGAGCGGTTTCTAATGTGGTGAAAATTCCAGTACACTCCGCTACTACATCCACATCAACGGCAGCATCATCCCATTGGATTAATTTGGGATCTTTTTCGGCGGTTACTCTGATGAAGCGATCGTTTACATATAATTTGCCGTCTTTTACTTCTACTTTACCATTGAAGCGACCGTGAACAGAGTCGTATTTTAATAAATAAGCCAAATGTTCAACGTCTAATAAATCGTTGATCGCTACTACTTCTACATTGTCTCTGTTGAAAGTTTCTCTGAAAACAATTCTTCCAATTCGTCCGAAACCGTTAATTCCTAATTTTACTTTTGACATTTTTATATTGTTTAATCTTGTTTAATGTTGTTTAAATGGTTTAATCTTGTTTAAATTGTTTAATGTTGTTTAAATGGTTTAGAATGGTTAAACCATCTTAAACTTTTAAACAACTTTAAACTTTTTATGTGGTCATGATATCGGAAACGCGAAGTAATTCCATATCAATTTCAGCGTGTCCTTTGATTGCTTGTTCTAATGGAGTTAGTGCCACTTTGTCGTTGAGCATACCCACCATGAAATTTGATTTTCCTTCTAATAGCGATTCTACGGCTTTTACACCCAATCGACTTGCTAGAACGCGGTCAAAACACGAAGGCGAACCACCGCGTTGCATGTGACCTAAAACCGAAACGCGAATATCATATTCAGGTAAATTCTCCTCGATATAATCTTTGAGTTCAAATACGTTTTTACCGATTTTATCGCCTTCAGCAATTACTACAATACTGGATGACTTTCCTGAGGCTTTGCTCTTGGTTAAGGATTCCAACAAGCGTTCCAATCCTAAATCTTCTTCGGGAATAAGAATTTCTTCTGCTCCTGCACCGATTCCGGCGTTGAGCGCAATATGTCCGGCATCGCGACCCATTACTTCTACCAAAAACAATCGGTTGTGTGAACTGGCTGTATCACGTATTTTATCGATACATTCTACCACTGTATTGAGTGCTGTATCGAAGCCTAGAGTATGGCTAGTACCGAAAATATCGTTGTCGATAGTACCTGGAATTCCCATCACAGGAAAACCGTATTCGTTATTGAAAACTTCAGCACCTGTAAATGAACCATCTCCACCAATAACTACTAGCGCATCAACCGCTGCTTTTGCTAGATTTTTGTATGCTTTTTCACGACCTTCCTTGGTCATAAATTCTTTGGATCGAGCTGATTTTAAAATGGTGCCCCCTTTATTAATGATGTTGTTTACCGAACGAGGTCCCATTTCTTTGAAATCGCCCTCAATCATCCCTTGATAACCACGGTAAATGCCTACACATTCAATGCCATGAAAAGCACACGTACGCACAACAGAACGAATGGCAGCATTCATTCCGGGTGAATCTCCTCCAGATGTTAAAACTCCAATCTTTTTTATTGTTTTTGACATTTTTATTACAATTTTATGTAAAATTAGCAAACAATAAGGATATGAAAACCGTGTTTTTTAGTAATTTAACAAACTACTACAAATTCAAACGTTTTCGTTGATAAGTTTTTAATTTGCTGGAATGAATGTGTAAAAAAAATGGAATTACTCTTCGTGAGGAACGGCTTCTTTGTTGTGTTTGGAGTCTTCCTTTTTTTCTTTTTCAGAATCGTCGGAATTCATATGGATGTAATCGGGAAAGTAATTGGAATCTTCTATTTCGTTTGGCTTTTTTTCGATTTCTATTTTGTGTTTCGTAAAAATTTTGTTGACTAACTCTTTAAAAGTATCAAAATCGACTTCATAATTGAGTCCGACTCCCTGCGTATAACCAATACCTTGACCGATGTAATTGATGTCGTTTTCACGATTAAACACGCGCAAATTGAGCGTTCCGTCTTCATTCACACGGTACAACAATTCAAAATTACCCACAACAGCCGATTCGTTTACCCCACCCACAGGAACACCGACCACACCATTAATAGTAATGCGGTCATTAATTTTGGTGGAAATGGTAGCTACTACTCTACTGTCTGTTTGCAGGGTTTCAGTACGATCCGACTGAACATAACCAATATCTAAGTTGAATTTATCGTCTTTGTTACCAAATAATCCACTGAATAAGCTTCCTGCCGTTTCAAACAAAGAGCCATAAGCAGCATTACTCGCATTTTCTGCAGTAATAAACGAACCTGTTGACAACAAAGCCAATGCCTGTGTTTGACGTGTTGAAGGGTCGTCTAAAATCGCTTGTACTTCCGATTTCATGGTACTGGTTACAGTTGGAAGATTAATGATAAAATCGGGCTCGGGATTGTTAATGGTTCCTTTTAAATCGATAGTTACTTCAACAGGTACTTTTTTATTTACCGTTGAATTGTTGATCAAAACAGCCGGATTCGCAGTGGTTTCATAAACGGCTTGCAAATCGAGAACCGCACGATACGGATCTCCTTCCCAAGCGATGTAACCGTTCTTTTTTACTTCAAATTTTTTATCGAATAAACCGCCGTACTTAAAATTATACGACCCTTTATCGACCACAAAGTCACCAAACATCTCAAATTTTCCAAGGGTGTTGATTCGGAACAAAAGACCTCCTTTACCCGATCCTTTCATACCGTGACCCGAAGCCCTATCGAGTATCACTTCAATGTTGGCGTCGGGTGTGATATCAAACTCGAAGTTCAGTTCCAAACCCTTGTATTGTCGGCCTTTTTCTTCTTCATTAGCCACTCTATTGTACTTTTCATTTTCAGTAATAAAATGAATGTATTCTTTCTCTTCAACGGCATCGGCATCGTTGATTGGTATCTTTACATTGGTCCCTTTTTCTGACTTGGCTGTTACATCAATAGTTAAACCATCTGTTGGACCATAAACTTGAGCATTGCCGTTGATAAATGCAGTTCCGAAATACGCAGCATCATCACTATCTTTGGTATTTAATGCTAATAAACGATTGGATTCGATGTTGATATCCAATTCCCAATCACCAAATTTTCGGTGTTTAACAAAGCCGTTTACAAAGCCTTTTGATTGGTATTTAGTGTCAAAAAGCACCGACTTTTGAATGATAAATTTGCTTTGCGTTACGTCTACAATGGCGTTTTCTTCCAATTGGTAATCAACATTGAGGTAGGGAATTGTCATTCCTGCGTCTTCCAAAAACAAACGACCGTTGTAGTCGATGTCGTTGATATTGCCATCCAAACGAGCACTTCCCGAAACAGCACCACGGATATTCGTAATGACATCACCACCCAAATTACTTAAAACACCTAAATTGAATTTTTTGAACGTCAATACCAAATCGAGAATCGGATCTTCGTTGACGATTTGCAGGTTTCCGAGTGCGTTGAACGATTCAAAATTTTCATTTTCGATATTGGAATTGATTAAAAACTTTCTAAAATTTTCATCCCCTACAATATCCAATGTCATATTGCCAAGCAAGTTATCGTTGACCTCCAATTGGTTGATATACAAATTGGATGTTGGTTTGTAAACCGAATTTACTTGCTTGATATTGACCTGACCATCCACAAATCCTTGGAAATTAAACTTATCAACGTCGGGCGTAATTTTATTCAAATCGACATCATTAAAAACCAAAGTCAAGTCTTTGTCATTCACGCCTTTGAGCATACCACTGAGCAACATCGATTGATTGTCGTGAGAAACTACGATGTCATCAAAAGTGAAATTGGTGAGGGTTTTATCAAAAATGATACGGTTTTTGTTGTTTTCAGTGGCATTTAACTTCCATAAAAAGTCTTTAAACATCATTTCAGAACTCTTAAATCCCACCACATTGTTTTTGTTTTTATCAATCGTATGGTACAAATTCAGGTTATAAAAATCGTTGCCTTGTCGTCCTCCTTTAAACTCTGTTCTGAAATTGAGCGTGTCGTTGGAGGTTACATTGATTAGTGAAAAATCCCTTATTTTATAATTTTTTGTTTTAATGCTATCCATTTGAATATAGGCATTATACAGTGGATTTTTGTTGTCAATTTCGAGTTGAACTTTATCCAATTTAGTGTCAAAAACCTCCATCGAATTGGTTGTAAAATTGAGCTTAAAGTCGTTATTGTCGGCACTAATACTTCCGTTGAGCAAGGCGTCATCAGAAAGCATAATATCGGGTCTAAAAATCTCAATAATCTTGTTGAATTCCGAAAAATTAAACTTTACATATTGACCTCTTCCTACCAAATTAGGCTTGTAGTTGGTATACAAACTTCCGAGTGAATTTTGTACAATTTTATAAATCTGATTGAAATCGAATTTACCTACCACTTCTCCACGAATTTCGTTAGGAGAATACAAGCTAATGGTGCGCTCGTTATTTTGATCAAATTGCGAATTGATGGTAACGTTGTCAAAAAAGTAAATGTCTTTTGAATTTTGGTACGACGCATTGGTAACCACTACATCACCCTTCAAATTATTGATGGTGCTACCCGATACTTTCATCAAAACATCGCCTCTAAATACAGCCGTTTTGTCGTTAATAAATTTTAGATTTTTTAAGTTAGCGTAATCAACTTTGGCATGAAAATCATAAATATTTTCACGTTTACTCAAGTCGACTTTACCGTCAAAATCGAGAAACAAATTCGGGTCGTTGACATTCACTTTTCCCTCAAAAATAGGCTTCTTAAATTTCCCGTCAGCAATGATGTTTTTGTATGTATATCCATTGTAAGTAAAGCTAGAAACAGTGCCCGACATTTTGGTATCGAGGTACTGTTCGGTAAACCCTTTTCCGTTGACATCAATGTTGAACGTGGTAACGCCAAAATCGCTTCGGTTTAAAAAAGTGCCCAAATCAAATCGATCCAATTGTACATTGCCAACGTATTTCGCATTGTCTATGGCGTCAATATTTGTCATGATCATTTTGGACTTAATATTGCCTAAACGAGTTGCCAATTCAAAATCAGTATCGATCGAAGTAGTCGTAATTTCGGCATCACCACGCAAATTAAACTGACCTAATTTTTGCAATGAACTAGGCAATTTTTTACCGAGGACATTGGGGAGTAAAGCCGTTAAATCGCTGTAACTAGAGGATACTTTATCAAACGAACCTTTCATGTAAAAATCACCTTTACCTTCTTTTTGAAAAAGGTTTCTAAAATTGACATCGCCAACAATTTGAGAGTTTTTATTGTCTTTCAAAACCAAATTTTTAGCTGTAAAATCATTCAAAGTGCCGTCGATTTTTCCACTCAAATCAAATTGTTTGTCTTTACCCATTTCATCATAAAAATAGCGAATATCATTGGACGAAATAGAAGCTTTGCGGGTGTTGATGTCAAAAATTACTTTATTATTGAAATCGGCAAAATCCTTGCGATCGTATTTCAAAATCACATCGCCTTTGAATTGGGATTCAGCAGTTTTTAAATCCAATTCTTCCAAACGTATATTTTTTTTGGTGTAAGTGAATTTGGATTTTAAATCTTCCACCAGCAAACCACGGTGATCTTGAAAGGACATTTCTTGAATGGTAGTAGTTACGTTGGGACCTTTGATTTTAAAGTCAGTTACTACAGCATTCAACTTAGTAAAATCGACATCTAAGGGTTTTTCGCGATTGAAATCATACAGGGTAAATCGACTGTTGATTAATTCAATTTTTTTGGATGTCATCAAAAATTTTCCAGAAGACGGTTTTCCATCATCAAAAGCAGCTACAAACTTGTCCAGATTGGTATCCCGATCACCTTTGTATGTGATCACTTTAAGTTGGAGATTATCGGCTTTGATGTCGCCAAACAGCAACTTGCCATCCATCAACCTTTTAACATCTAAAATACTAGTTTTGATTCGAGTTGAGGCGATTAAAGTGTCCTTTTTTTCATCGCGAACTAGAACATTTTTTAGGTGAACACCACCAAAAATAGAGATTTCGACCGCTTCCACATTGATATCTGTACCAAAATCTTTATTCAATTGTTCGGTTGCATAATGTGCAATTTGGGTTTGAACAAAAGGTAAAGAAAGGGCAACTCCGAGAAGTAAAAGCAATACAATCAACGTAATAAAGGTTCGGAAAACTATTTTTCTGAATTTTTTAAAACGAGTATTTGCTTTTTTTTCTTCCAAAATTGGTTTTGATTTTTCCAGAAACCTTGAAAAATAGTTACTTTTGTCAACGTAGTAAAATTAACGTTTTATAACGGTTTTCCAAATACTAAACAAAAATTGTGCCCAATGACAGACTCCGATGTTTTCCTGCTCGCCATTGAAAGTTCTTGCGACGATACGGCCGCAGCGGTTTTACATAACGACAAAGTACTCTCAAATGTTGTAGCGCGCCAAAGTATTCACGAAGAATATGGTGGTGTTGTTCCCGAATTGGCTTCGAGAGCGCACCAGCAAAACATAGTGCCTGTAATTGATGTAGCATTAAAAAAAGCCAACATCAATTCAGCACAGCTTTCGGCCATAGCTTTTACACAAGGACCAGGCTTGATGGGATCGCTTTTAGTAGGAACCTCATTTGCCAAATCGCTAGCCATGGCATTGGGTATTCCGTTGATCGCTGTCAACCACATGCATGCCCATATTTTGGCTCATTTTATTGACGAAGAAGGATTTGACAAACCCACTTTTCCGTTTTTGGCCTTGACCATTTCGGGTGGTCACACACAAATTGTTCGCGTAAATAGTTTTTTTGATATGGAAATTATTGGCGAAACCACAGATGATGCTGTAGGCGAAGCCTTTGACAAAACAGCAAAAATACTGGGCCTTCCCTATCCTGGCGGCCCCTTGATTGATCAATTAGCAAAGGAAGGAAATCCTAAAAAATATATCTTCACCAAACCCAAAGTAGAGGGATTAAATTTTAGTTTCTCGGGGTTGAAGACTCAAATCTTGTACTTTATCCAAAAAAATGTAAAGGAAAACCCGAATTTTGTTGAAGAAAACAAAGCGGATATTTGCGCCTCAATTCAGCACATTATCATCGAGATTTTGATGGAAAAACTCCATTTAGCAGTCCAACAAACTGGGATTCAACAGATTGCAATTGGTGGTGGTGTTTCTGCCAATTCAGGCATTCGATCAACATTGAAGGAAGCAGAAACTAAATTCGGTTGGAAAACTTATATCCCGAAATTTGAGTACACGACTGACAACGCTGCTATGATTGGTATAGTAGGCTATTATAAATTCCTAGAAAATAAATTTAACGACGCTTCGATTGTGTCGAAAGCCCGAATCGAATTTTAATATGCAACTGTTTTACAATCCGCACCTCGACACAACTGCAACTTCATTTGTTTTTGACAAAGAGGAAAGCAAACACATAATTAAAGTATTGCGCAAGAAAGAGGGAGATATTTTACATGTAACCAACGGATTAGGGTATTTATTTGAAACTCAAATTACGCTCGCTTCGGATAACAAATGTACCGTAGCTGTTCGGTCATTTACCCACCAACAACCCACACTTTTTCGTATACACTTGGCAGTGGCACCTACCAAAATGAACGAGCGTTACGAGTGGTTTTTGGAAAAAGCAACCGAAATTGGTATACATGAAATAACACCTATCATTTGTGAACATTCGGAACGAAAAGTAGTCAAGACAGAGCGATTTCTAAAGATTTTGGAATCGGCAATGAAACAATCCTTGCATTTTCACTTGCCCCAACTAAACGAACCGATTTTGTTTAAAGAGTTTATCAAAAAAGACCTAAGTGGACAAAAGTTTATTGCTCATTGTGAGGAAACTGATAAGCAATCATTGAAAGAAATTTTACAGCCAAACAGCCATTGCACCATTTTAATTGGACCCGAAGGTGATTTTTCTGTTAAAGAAATCCAATTGGCTTTGGACAATAATTATATTCCTGTATCTTTGGGTAACACTCGCCTTCGAACTGAAACCGCAGCCATTGTGGCCTGCCATAGTGTTGTTTTTGCAAATGAATAACATATGAAAAAAGTACTTTTTCTGTTTTTCGTAGGACTTTTAGGCTCCATTTCTGGCGTATGCCAAACGCAAACATTGTTTGTCGATAAAAGTATCGCTTCGGTATTTGAAGAAGCTAAAAAAGACAAAAAACCAATTGTGGTAATGGTTTATGCAAACTGGTGCGCCCACTGCAACAAGATGAAGAAAGAAACTTTCACCGAAAAAGAAGTTGTTGATTTCTATACGAGCCAATTTCACTGTGTTGCCATCGATGGCGAATCGGCTAGTGGCATTGAGTTCAAGCAGAAATACCAGAGCAAATTTAGAGTCAAATCGTTTCCAACTTTTGTTTTTTTTGATAGCGACGAAACGCTTTTAGGTTGCAACAGTGGCGAGTTCAATAAAGAACAATTCATCAACGAAGCGCGGTTTGTTTTAAATCCAGAAAACCAATTCAATACCATTAAAAAAGCTTTCAATCAGGATGTAAGCAATGGCGATAATTGTTTGAAATACGTTACCTTAATCAAACGTGCTGGATTCGATCCGACCTTGGTTACCCAAAAATACTTAAATACAAAAACCGAAGCCGAACTCTTATCAGAATACAATTGGAAAGTAATCGCTAACGGAATCAACGATATTGAAGCCAAAGAGATTGCTTTTGTAGTAGCCAAAAAAGAGGAATACATCAAAGTAACATCGGCTGCTCGTGTAGAACGGAAATTACTTTTTGTAGCACAAGACAACTTGCAGCCATTGGTTGCGCGCATGGATACTGTAAATTATGCTAAAAAGCGGAGCATTGCAGAAACGTTCAAAATCAGAAAGGTCGATTCCCTTTTGTACCGTTTTGATTTGAATTTGGCTGAAAAAACACAAAACTGGAAAAAATACGCTGCCATTGCCAGTCAATCAACCGAAAAAATGGCTTACAAAGATTCGAATTTATTGGTCGAAATTGCTACTGTTTATTTCAAACACATGGTTGAAAAAAAAGAGATTGATGATGCTATCAATTGGATTAAACAAGCGCTACAATTGGGAGAATCGAGTGAAAAATATAAACTCACAGCACAATTGTATTGGAAACAAAAAGAAAAAAATAAAGCAATTGAATATGCCGAAAAAGGCAAAAACTTTGTGACTCAAAATGGTTGGAAAACCGACGATTTTGATGCCTTACTCCAACAATATAAAAAAAACAACCCATGAAAAAGTACCTGATTTTACTTTTACTATTTTCCTTACATTCTTTTTCACAAGAAATCGCTTTGCTCAAATACAATGGCGGTGGCGACTGGTACTCCAACCCAACGTCGTTGCCCAATTTGATTCGTTATGCCAATCAAACCATCAATACCAAAATAAAAACCAAGGCGGTGACGGTTGAACCAAGCAGTCCTGAAATTTTTTCGTATCCCTTTGTTCACATGACAGGGCACGGTAATGTTGTTTTCAGTGATAGTGATATTTCTAACCTCAGAAACTATTTGCTTTCGGGTGGTTTTTTACATATTGATGATAATTATGGTATGGATCAATACATCCGAAAAGAAATAAAAAAGATGTTTCCCAATAACGATTTGGTTGAATTGCCCGCTAATCATGCTATTTTTCAAAAGCCCTTTACTTTTGCTAGCGGCTTGCCCAAAATTCACGAACACGACGCCAAGCGACCGCAAGCATTTGGTATATTTGAGAAAAACAGATTGATTTTGTTGTACACTTTCGAATGTGACCTTGGTGATGGCTGGGAAGATCCAGAGGTACACAATGATCCAAAAGAAGTGCGAGAAAAAGCACTTAAAATGGGAGCCAATATTTTGAATTACGTTTTTAATTATTAAAAAGCTACTTTTTAGTTATCAACAATACCGTTTATCGATTATTTAATAAAAAAGTTGATTTCTGTTTTTTTTTACAGTTTTATTGTTATAAGATTGTAAAATATTAACCTTAACCAACCATTTTTATGAAAAAAATCATTTTATCAGCATCATTAGCCCTGCTGTTATTTTCTTGTCAAAACGAAACCAATTCAACAAACGAGGAGCAAAATGCACTGCTTGTAACAGCAAGAAAATGTGAATCAAACAATGTTTTAGATAGACAATTGCAAGAAAATCCGCAATTGGCATTGAAAATGAACGAAATTGAAGAATTTACTCAACACTACATCGAACACAACGACGGTCGATTGGTAAATGGAAAAATTGAAATTCCTGTCGTAGTCAACGTGCTCTACAAAACCGCTGCTGAAAATATTTCATTAGCTCAAATCCAATCTCAAATTGATGTTTTGAACAAAGATTTTAATGCTCAAAATACAGATTACAACAATGTTCCCTCTTTATTTAGTGGTGTAAAAGCTAATGTTGGCATTTCATTCGTACTTGACCAAGTAAACCGAAAATCAACCAACAAAACGTCTTGGGGAACCAGAGATACTATGAAAAAAACAAACCAAGGAGGTTTACCAGCTGTTTCTCCTACCACTAAGTTAAACCTTTGGGTTTGTACTATTGGAGGTGGAATTTTAGGGTATGCACAATTCCCTGGTGGTGCTGCAGCTACTGATGGTGTAGTTATTGATTCGAGGTATTTCGGAACGGTTGGTACTGCTACTGCTCCTTTTAATTTAGGAAGAACAGCTACGCATGAAGTGGGCCACTGGATGAATTTAAGACACATTTGGGGCGACACAACTTGTGGAAGTGATTTAGTAGCTGATACTCCAACCCACAATACCGCTAATTACGGT
>CAZAJH010000037.1:0-11422 GCA_964485385.1 uncultured Flavobacterium sp. | reverse complement strand
ATGTTATGTCCAAAAGGACGGGCGTAAATGCGGGTAATGTCAAAATTTTGGAAACCATAAGCTACCATTTCCCTTACGGCCAAGGTAGTGATGCCTTTTCCCCAAAAGGGTTCGCCCAAAAAATAGCCCAATTCCATGTTTTTACACATGATATCACTTTGCGCATGTAATCCGATACTACCAACTGCATTTCCTTCTACTTCAATCGCAAATACCGAAGTCGGCTTCTGTTGTAATGCCATGTCAATAAAACTTTTTGCATTTTCAAGCGAATACGGATGTGGAAAAGCATCGGTCAAAAATTGAGCAATAGCAGGGTTGTTGGCATAGTAAGCCAAATTTTCAGCATCATCAATTGTCCAAGGTCGTAGTTTCACATTTGTATTTGTTAAAGTTTGTAACAATGAAAGGAGCAATACGTCTGATAACAAAAATACAATTATTCATGAAAAAATGGTTTTGCTTTTTGCTAAGTGTGAGTTTTTATTTTTTAGGTGCGCAAGAAAAACTGAAAGATACGGTAAATTTGAAAGAGGTAGAAGTAAAAAAAGAGCGAAAAGCAGTGGAGCAAAAGGCTGATAGAACCATTTTTGACTTTGCCTCGCAGTCGTATCTCAATTCAGGAACAGCTCTAGAAGGAATAAAAAAATTACCGGGATTAATTGTTTCCGATGTAGCCGGAATGATGTACCAAGGCAAGCAATTGGATGTATACTTGGATGGTCGACCGCTCAATATTTCTTCCAACGAATTGAACGCATTTTTAGAAGGAATGCCCGCAAGTAACATTGAGAAAGTGGAAGTAATTACGCAGCCGGGAGCCGAATTTCCAGCTACTTCAGGTGGAGCCATCATTAATATCATTACCAGTAAAAAAGCAAAAAATTACCTGAGTGCTACTTATTCGACTAATTTGTATTTTACGGCTTATGATAAAACCCGAGCTCGGTCTAACAATAGCTTACTTTTGAGCGCAAAGAATAAGTACTTTGGCTGGCAATTTAATGTAGGGCAAAGTTACCGCGAAACGGCTTTGTGGTCGGATGTTACATCAAATCAAAATGGTAGTGGTTTGGTGTTGTCGAATTCTGATGCAGACCGAATTAACCGCAATAACTTTTTGAAATCGGCCATCACATTTGATTTAAAAAAAGACCGCTTGCTTCTTAATTACGATGCCAATTGGATAAAAAATAACGCTTACACTTTGGCTGATGGTTTTGGTTTTATATCCAATGATGCGAGTTCAAGCCAAATAATTCGCCAAGATGCAGTTGCTACCTACCAAAAGCGCTTTGACGATAAAAACAAAAAGCTCGATTTTAGGTTTAACTTTTCGCAAAGTGATACCGATTTTTTAATGAACTCTCGTTTGAACAATTTGAGCGTATTGGATAATGCCTCTTTGCAAGAATACGTTAACCTTAGAGTTGATTATTCTCAACCAGTCAAAATATTGGATGAAGGTAAAATCAGTTCAGGTCTTTTTTATGATAATTTATCGTTTGTGACGGATAACTTTGGGGTAACCAACCTCGATTATGATCGCCGTACTTTTTCTGGTTATCTTGAAGTGCAAGTTGAATACAAGAAATTCGATTTTATTGTTGGAACCCGAGCAGAAGACTACTCCATTACTGGGACAACCAATACAGCAAGTTTGATACCTTTTAAGCAATTTCGCTTGTTTCCAAATGCTAGTATTCAATACAATTTTGCACCACAGATTTTTTTCAACGTCAATTACAACAAAAAAATCAGTTTGCCTAGTACTACATCGTTGAACCCGAACAATACCAATTACCAAAATCAAAACATCAATTTTACCGGAAATCCACTGTTACAACCAACCATCTTCAACAATTTTGAAGTAAAAATCAGTGCTTTTGATTATGCTTTTATTGGTTACAATGTAAGTATGATGGACAATCAGGTAGCCAATCGGGTTTTTCTTAACGGAACCACTGTTTTCAATACCAATGTCAATATCAATCAGATGAAAATTCACAACTTTAATATCGGAATGCCGTTGCCTTATATGTTGTTTACCAAAGGTTTGAAAGAAACGATGAAGTTTGATTTCAATCCCGATAAAATCAACTTTATGTATATTTACGTAGGTTATCAAAAACACGAGATTCCAGGTTTGGCTACCCGAGGTTTTTGGAATTTTAATCTGATGTCACAGCTTGTGCTTCCTTGGGATATCAAGTTTATTACCGAATATGGAAATTCGACAACAGGAGGAAACTATTACTATTTTGTAGGAACAGAGCCTTTTAACCACAGTTTAGATTTCAATGTTTCTCGAAAATTTTTGGGTGATCGATTAACGGTTTCTATCGATTTTGATGATGTATTTAATTCCAATAAACAAGGATTTACAGCAGTTGATACACCTCTTTTACTTGAAAACAAATACGATACCCGTCGATTTGGCTTCAGCTTGAATTACAAGTTGGCCAGCAAAAACAAATTAGCCAAAGAAGATCCTAATTTGTTGAATAAAGAAAAGAAAGAGGACAATACAAATTAAAAAAAGTGGCTCATCGAAGGGCCACTTTTTTGGTATTTAGGGTTTGTTCAAAATTAGCACAATCTTATTAAAATCGGCTGCCGCATTAATGACGGCCTTGTATTCTTCAAATTTTTCTATCGGATAATTCAAAATTTTGTAAAACTCAGTATTTTCTATATTGATTTCGTTTTTTGTAGCGTTGTAACTACTCACAAAAACAGCTTGTTCTTTTCCGTCGATAATGGTTTTGAAATTCATCGTGAACTTTTCCAGATTTTTGACTGTGGTTCCTTCCGGTAAGAGAATCTTTATTTTTCGTAAGTAGGAGTGTGGATAATCGATTTCTACAGGCAAAGTGCGTTTGTTTTCTTGATAAAATTCCAATTGTGGGCCAATAATTTTTCCAACAGAAAACAAATAATTGTCGCCAGCTTTTTGTACTAGGTCGGCTCCGTCGTATTCTATATTCAATACGAATGGTTTCTTGCCCACATAGTCCAAACCATCGTTTTCGGCACTAATGGCTCTGTACTCTTTTTGTGAAGTATAATTTTCTGCTATTTCTTTTAAAATATCGTTGTACATTTTAGGGTCAGCAAAATCTTTCACAGGTTGTAAATTGATGGCCGAATACCCACCAAAAGCCATTTTACTTTTGATGATGGGATGTTGTAAATCTTTGGTGAAGTCAAC
This sequence comes from uncultured Flavobacterium sp., assembly GCA_964485385.1. Classification (GTDB taxonomy): domain Bacteria; phylum Bacteroidota; class Bacteroidia; order Flavobacteriales; family Flavobacteriaceae; genus Flavobacterium. The sequence goes on along the minus strand of CAZAJH010000037.1, from coordinate 8,211 downwards.
GGTAATTTCCATCACATCGTGGGTAATTTCGCTTCCTGGCATATTTATAAAATTGGTTTCGCCAGTTCCCATAATCACACCACCAACATTTTTGGGTTTAACAAATAGACCGTCTTGATTGGCCAAGTTATCTGGAATTAACGGAATTCGGTATTCAATTTCGGTTGGGCTCATGAATTTGCCAATACTTGGAAAATAGAATAAGATTTCGCTCAAGTTCTCATAACTTTCAAATTCGGAGTCAAATACAGATTTGTATCGATTGGAAGTAAAAACTGTATGAGTCTCTATTTGAAATTGCTTGAAAACCGCCAAATACAACCTTAAAATATCCGATTGATTGGCTTGTTTGGATTTGATAACATCAGCCAAACTCTCTTTGGTATCAAAATAGCGGTTGTACGGAATGGTTTTTTTGATTTTGTTTTCGATGTTCCAAATTTGCTCTTGTGTATCTTTTGATTTCGGTATAGTTGAACAAAATTCTTCGATTGCTTTTTGGGATTTTTTATCCAATTCTTGGTTGAATCGCTCGTAAATAGTGGTACCAAACTTTTTATAGTTGTAAATGTTTTTGGCACCTGTATTCAAATTTTCGTGCAACTTGTAGCGAAACATTTTTAAGTTAGCATTCCAGTTGGCATATTTTTCATCGTCGTGTAATGCAGGAATTTCTTTTTCTGTAATACGGAGTACTTCTTTGTTTTCAAATCTTTTGGAATCAATCACCGCCTCAGATAAACCATTATACGATTTGGTTTTGAATTTAGCCATATTGGGATAAATCAGCTCAAATTGGCATTGCAAAATAGGATATTCATCTTGCATTTTTATGGTTTTTCCGTCGAGTTCAGGAAATTCTTGTAGCACATAAAGTTGTTCAATAATTGCGCCTTTCTCTACGCCATTTACAGCAAAATAATTCAATTTAATTCCCTTTTCCTCGTCCACTTCTTCTTTGATATCGTTTTTATCTAAAGTGATGATTTTGCCATTACTTAAAATAACGCGTGCCTTGGTGGCAATTACACTTTCATTACTATTAAAAGGAATGTAAATGCGATTGTTGCGCTCAATCGCTTCATCAGAGTTGATGTATATTTTTTCGTGAAACAAAAAGTACTGCACCACACTGTCATCTTCTGCAGCAATTTCCACTTTGATGCTTCGATCTAAAATAACCTCTGCTTCATTTTTGTATTTTTCAGGTATGGTGATGGTAGGCGTTGTTGTTTCCCAATCGTAGTTTTTGAAAGTATAGTTTTGACCGATTGCATCGATACCAAATGAAAGGAATAAAAAGAAGAATACATTTTTTAATAGTAAGTTTTTCATTGTTTTTGAGTAATTATGACGGTTTCTCCGTAGTTGGCTTTTATTTTTTTGATGCTTTCGTTCCACAACTCAAAATCGGCTTGATCCAAGACTATTTTTTTCTGAGTTATTTTGGACGAATATACGATCGTGTTGTTGATTTTCTGATAACTAAAATTAGCCGAAAGTAACGCATTATCAATAGTTACGTCTTTCGGTAGGTATTTAACTACACAGTTTTGTGGTATTTCTAGCTCGTAAGTACCTTCGCTGGCCGTGAGGTATTCGAGTTCAAATTTTGAAACGCGGTCTTTTTGAATCAGTAATTTTTCAAAATTGGTATCCACATTCATGTTAACATACATATCCGCATCTACTTTTATCAAGTAATTGGCAATATCAAATTGGTATTGAATTTGGTAAGGCAACTCTCGGTTTTTGGTGTTTTCTTCTTTAAAATCAATCAGTTTGAACTTATTGTTACCTTTGATTATAGTAGATTTGATGAGTTCAAAGCGCTTTTTATTGGTCGAATCGCCCAAAAGCGAGAGCAAATTACTTCTGTTGTAGCCGTTGAAAGTAATTGTCCCTGAGCCTATTAGTTTTTCGTTTTCAATTTTTAATTTTACTACATCAGTAATGGCATTATCTGTAGCACGCACAACAGGAACTGGTACAATTTTGTAGCCGTCATTTTCGTAAACCAATGCTTCTTTACCTTGTATGAACGCAGTGGGAATTCCGTAGCGTGTTTCTTTGTCAGTAGCGTCCAAAAAGTAGTATTCGTTTCCTTTTTTGTACGTGGCAATCATATGATTATCTACACCTGGCGTAGCATTTTCGTGGTATGAGTAGGGAATTTCACGTGTGCCAATCCAAGTAATGAATACATTCGAAACACCCGCGTACTGGGCCATCGCCGAAATAATACTAGCCATGTCTTTGCAATCGCCAAACTTTCGCGAACAAACCAAGCCAGCTTCACGAGGTTTAAATCCTTCGTATCCATTTTCAAAAGCTACATATTTGATGTTGTCCTTTACCCAATAAAAAATAGATTTGACTTTTTCTTCTTCGGAAGTTGCATTGGCTGTAACCTGTAGCGTAATATTTTTGAGTTCCTTGTCTTCTTCTTTGTTTAAATCTTTTACAAATGTTTGATAATATTTAAACAATTTATCTACATCCTCCAAACCTTCAATAGTTTGATTGTTTACTGTGTAGTCTTTTACGTAAATATCAACATGAGGTACAATATGTAAAAAACCCGGTGCATTTTCCTCGAATTTCAGCGGTTTGATGTCTTTTAGTGTCCAACGGTAAATCCATTTTCCTTTTTTTTCTGTTTTAGAAAAAACAATACTTTGGTTTGGGTCATTAAATATTTTATATCCAATAGTGATATTTTTATCTGTTTTTATTTCCAACATCGAATTCAAAATTGGTATCGAATTGCCAAAAATAAATTTGTGAATGAGGTGGTAATCCAAATATTCACGTTTGTATTTGAACACTTTTTTAGCTCCCGCTTCAAGATTGGTAAAAATTAGCTGACGTTCTTTGACTCCATTGTAAAAAATGGCATCATCACGCGATTCTTTCTCGTTGGTTTGTGTGACTTTAATTCGCTTATTATCGAGCACAGTTTCGGCTTCAAAATCAATTAGTTTCACTAGTTCAGAATAGGTAAAACGCTCCGAATTGTTATTGATTCCGTTTTCAGTCAAGATCATCGACTCGTAAAAACTATCCTCAATCACATTGAGTTTATTATCTTTTATAAACAAATCATAACTTTTGTTGTCGTTCAAAATCAACTCGTTGTAGTTTGGGTATAATTTTTTATACTCTTGCAATTCTTTTTGTGCCAAAGAAAAATGACTCAAGAGCAATAGAAACAGGGAAATTAGTGGGGTATAAAAAGACAGCTTAGTTCTAGGCTTCATAAGGTTTTATGTGTTGATTTCAAGGTTTTTGATATAGCTTTCGTGTTCGTAAAAGAAATATTCAAATGCCGTCATTTTTTCAGCAAAAAAATCAAAAATCTCAGGCCACATTTTGGGATTATTGATACTAACATTCGATTGCTCGACCCAAATTCTGCTTATTAGTTTGCCGTTTTCTAGGTAAAAATTGCGTTCAAAAATGGCATCGGGCAAGTGTTCTTCCAACAAAATGGTTTTGAGCGATTCTATTTTTTCATAGTAAATGATTCGTTTTTCATCTTCTTTACTCTCCATATCCAACAAAACTTGTGCCTTTTTGTTGTCGACGTAAAATTTAAACGAAACGTCCTTAATTTTAGTATCATACAACAACCATTTTCGCGGATAAGCTTCAGCGAAAGCAATCCAAAATTCCTTTTTGATGCGCTGACTTTCTTCTTTGCTATACATTAAAATGTAGATTTACTTTTTTTTTGTAAATTTAGAAAATTAATTCCATTGCAATGAATCATTCCGATTTTATAATAGCCATTCAAAAACTGGAGCATTTCGAATTGCCTGCTATGGAATCGCACCAAAAGATGGCACCTTTGGAACGAATAAAAGTGTTGAAAGAATCCAATTTAAATCGACCCAATGCCCGCAATGCAGCTGTAATGATGTTGTTTTATCCCAAAAATGGTCGAACCCATTTTGCTTTGATAAAAAGAAACAGTTATCCGGGTGTGCATTCTTCCCAAATTGCATTTCCGGGTGGAAAAGTGGAAGAATCCGATGAGAATTTAGTTCGTACTGCTCTACGAGAAACCCATGAAGAGATTGGGGTACATCCCGATTATATTCGTGTAATCAGAAGTTTTACTACGGTTTATATTCCTCCAAGTAATTTTTTGGTACATCCTTTTTTGGGTTATTCAGAACAAGAAATTCAATTTTCTTTGCAGGAAGAAGAAGTCGCTGGAATCATAGAAACTCCTTTGCACGTATTGCTTGACGATACCATTATAACCAGTAAAGTACTAGAAACTTCGTATGCAAAATCGATGGAGATTCCCGCTTTTCAAATTTATGAACATACGGTTTGGGGTGCTACAGCAATGATGCTCAGTGAGTTAAAAGATATGTTGAAAATGGTTTTATAACGCAATTGTTTTTGTAATTTTGCGTTTCTAATTTTGGTTTAAAATTATGGGTTTATTCAAAAGAAATCCGTTTGGTCATATTCTATTCATTAAAAAGTGGTTGATTCGCATTCTGGGAGTCATTACGCACCGTCGTTACCGGGGTTTCAACGAATTGCAAATAGATGGTTCTGAAATTATCCGGTCGCTTCCCGATAAGAATGTACTCTTTATATCCAACCACCAAACGTATTTTGCCGATGTAGTAGCCATGTTTCATGTTTTCAATGCTAGCCTTTCGGGAAGAGAAGACAGTATTAAAAATGTAGGCTATTTGTGGCAACCCAAAATGAATGTGTATTATGTAGCGGCGAGTGAAACCATGAAAGCAGGTTTGTTACCCCGAATTTTGGCTTATGTGGGTGCCATTACAGTAGAAAGAACGTGGCGTTCGGGAGGAAAAGATGTTACCGAAAAACGCGAAGTGAATCCCAACGACACCGAAAATATTAAAATAGCGCTCAATGATGGTTGGGTCATTACTTTTCCGCAAGGTACTACCAAATCATTCAAACCGGTTCGCAAAGGGACAGCTCACATTATCAAGCAACACAAACCTGTAGTTGTTCCAATTGTCATCGATGGGTTCCGACGTTCTTTTGATAAAAAAGGATTGCGATTAAAAAAGAAAAATATATTGCAGTCTTTTATCATCAAAGAGCCTTTACAAATCGACTACGAAAACGATACCATCGAACAAATTGTTGAAAAAGTAGAATACGCTATTGAACAACATCCTTCTTTTTTGAAGGTGATTCCTGCCGAAGAAATTCAAGAACAAGAACGTTTGAATCGCCAGCGACAGTGGGAATATTAGTGGACTGGTTCTACTGTAAATCCGTTTTTACGCAGTAAATGGATTACTCCTTTTTCACCGCCCAAGTGTGCAGCACCAACTCCAAAGAAAGTCGATTTTTGTAGCGCAATTTGGTGTATTCTAGCAATCCAATTTTGGTTGCGGTTGTTGAGTAGTTCATCATCAAATTTTGATGTTAATACATTATCTGAATTTTTTGTGAGTTCCACCATGGCCTTAATGTCTTCCGATTGGTAGATTGCCAGCATGTCGTTCAACTCCTTAATATCTCTTGTTAAATCACTTTTGGCGGTTTTAATCAATTCGTTCATTTGGTCTTGGTACGGAATGGCGTCGAAAACGGCTAATTGTTCGCTCACGGTTTCCAAGCCAATGGTTTCTTCTTTTTGCGCTTGAGCCACTTTGATGAGCTCAGCTTCAACCGATTGCATTTCGCAGTTCATCATTTTCGGATACAACATGGCACTCACCATAAAGGGTTTGACCGTATTGAGCATTTTTGCCGAAAAACCTAAATTTTTGGTCAGAAAAGCATCTACAATCTTAAAATCCTCCACCGAAGCCAGCGATTCCAGCGTGATGCCGTTTTTCATCATCATGCTCTTCATCATTTCAGTTTGCATGTTGGTATCGTCCATGTCCAATTCCAAACACAATTGTTGCGTTGCGTTCAGCGCTTTTTTGACTTTCTCGCTAAGGCTAGCATCGCAAGTAATGTGTATCGTTCCAAACAAATAAGACGGTTGTTTCAAATCCTTTCCTGAAATTTTCCACAATAGTGTTTTTTCACTGTTTTGAGCAGTTGAAATGGCACACCAAAAACCCATGAACAAAAGAATCAGCTTTTTCATTACAAATCAATTTTTTTGAGTTCGTTATAATTTTTGAATAATCGACGCAACAATGTACCATAAATGAGTTGGTAAAACAGCCAAAACAAACCTACAAATACCACAAGAAATGCACCCAGAACACAAATAGTGATGAACATGGCTTTGCCGTTGTGTATTATTTTTTCCATTTTTGGATCAATGCTAAACGCTAAAATAAACCCAGCAATACTGCTCAATACAATCATTCCTAAATTGTACCAAACATAGTATTTGACCGTTTTTCTGGTTTTAAGAATGTCTTTCATCAGTTGTTTGGTCGAGTTGGTAGCTGAGATATTGCGGTAGTTGATGTAAAAAAAGTAGATAAAAACACCCACAACAACATAATTAAAAATAGTCAAGTAACGAAAATATTGGATCAAATGCTCGCTGTGAATTTTTCGCAAATAATCATCCGTATTGTATACCAAACTGATACTAGTCCATAACAACATTTCAAGAATACTGATAATCAATATCCATTTTACAATCGACGACGATTTCTTGTGGATCATCTTGTAAATGTCAACTTCTGTAATTTGCTGGAATGTATTTTCTCTTTTTTTCCAATCTTTTTTCAATAAATCCAATTCCTCTATCATAATGTCTTACGGATTTAATATTTTTTTTAATTTTCCCTTAATTCGATTCATTTTTACTCGAGCATTCACTTCAGAAATCCCTAAAGTTTCCGCTATTTCAGTATAGTCTTTATCTTCTAAATACATAAAAACCAAGGCTTTTTCAATATCGTTTAACTGATGTACAGCCTGATACAATAGTTTTATTTGTTCTTCCTCTTCCGGATTATAATCTTCTTGTGAAATAAAATAACTCTTGTTCTCATAATCAACCGTGGCGATGCTTCGCGTGCTTTTTCGGTACAGCGTAATTGCCGTGTTCAGTGCTACACGATACGCCCAAGTTGAAAATTTAGAATCACCTCTAAACTTCGGAAATGCTTTCCACAACTGAATGGTGATTTCTTGAAACAAATCGTTGTGTGCATCTTCACCCGAGGTATACAGGCGACAAATCTTATGGATAATATTTTGATTATCCTTAAGTTGCTTGACAAACGATTGCTCTAAATTTTCACTCATACCTACGTTAGTAAACCTTAGTTGGTTTTTGTTACAAGTTTAATTATTTTTTTGAAGCGAATAGCTTGGGCTTCTTGGTAATCCATTTTCCCGCTTTCCGCTACAATTCCGCTAAAGCTACATTTTCTCTGCAATCGGGGCTAGAATGTCGACTTTCGGATCAAAAATCAGCAGTTAGCAACAGATTTTGTAAACTTAGCGTCTTCTTCATGCTTTCGAGTTTAAATATCTTCGTAACTTTGCCACATTAGCTGTTAGCTGTTAGCCTAAATTCTGAAATCTAAATTCTGAAATCTAAAACATGAATATCCCGCACTCAACTCACCCTCGCGTAGTCATTATTGGTGGCGGATTCGCCGGATTAGCTTTGGCCAAAAAACTCAAAAATAAAAACCTACAGGTCGTTTTACTCGACAAACACAATTACCACACGTTTCAACCTTTGTTGTACCAAGTGGCCACCGGTGGACTCGAAGCAGGTTCAATCGCGTATCCAATTCGAAAAGTCATTCAGGAGTACGACGATTTTTATTTTCGATTAACAACGGTAAAGGAAATTGATACCCAAAACCAAAAAATCATCTCCGAAATTGGCGATTTGCACTACGATTATTTAGTTATAGCAACGGGTTCTAAAACCAATTATTTTGGAAACAAAGATATTGAACGCAACTCCATGTCGATGAAAACCATTCCGCAATCACTCAATATTCGTAGTTTAATTTTGGAAAATTTTGAGCAAGCGGTATTGACTCGTGACGAAGCCGATAGAAATGCATTGATGAACTTTGTACTGGTAGGAGCCGGACCAACAGGAGTAGAATTGGCGGGAGCTTTGGCCGAAATGAAACGGGCTATTTTACAAAAAGATTATCCCGATCTCGATATTTCAAAAATGGAAATCAACCTCATTCAAAGTGGCGATCGTGTGCTCAATACCATGAGTGAAAAATCGTCGACAGCAGCCGAAAAATTCCT
>CAZAJH010000036.1:0-11468 GCA_964485385.1 uncultured Flavobacterium sp. | reverse complement strand
TTACATGTTGGTCAAAAAGGATATTTAGGTTTATTATTGGTACAAAAACACGTAAAAATGGAGAAAAAAAGAACTTTAAATTTCGGCTTTGCCATTATCGCTTTTATTTTGGGCACCTCATTAATTCGCGAATTTGACTTTGAAAACCAAACGTTTGAAAACAACAATTTGGCCATAATTTATGGTATTACCTTTGCTTTTTCAATTTATTTTTTGATCAAAGACTATGTAAAACCACCAAAAAATAAGCCTGAAGAATAAAAAATAGACTGTTCAAATTGCCTTTTTTAGCTCAAATAATTGCCCTAATATAAAGTAGTTGGGTAGATTTTACTATTTTTGTTTGGATTGGTTTTGGTAATCGCAATGGTATCAAACAAAAAAAGCTCACTGCTTCGATGAGAAAAAATTACACTTCGTTGTACTCTATGTTAGTGCTTTTGGCACTTGTGTTTGGCGTTTTTTACTTCCTAATGCCTCAAAATTATGATACTACAGAGGTTGGTTTGTCTGAATTTTCTACCCGAAGAGCGCTTGAAAAGGTCAAAGAAATTTCAAAAAAGCCACATTATGTTGGTTCAAAAAACCATAACGAAGTAGCGCTTTATTTGCAACAAGAACTCCAAAACTTACAATTAGATGTTGCGTTTCAAGAAGGTTTTACGATGACCGAAAAAGGAACGCTAGTAAAATCCAAAAATATACTAGCCAAAATCAAAGGAACGCAACCCAGCAAAGCACTACTTTTGTTATCGCATTATGACAGCGCACCACATTCTTACTCACATGGTGCCAGCGATGATGCTTCTGGTGTGGCAACCATTTTAGAATCGATTCGGGCTTTTTTACACAACAAAACACCGCACAAAAATGATATCATCATTCTTTTTTCGGATGCTGAAGAATTGGGTTTGAATGGTGCTGCGTTGTTTGTAACCCAACATCAATGGGCAAAAAGCGTTGGACTCGTATTGAATTTTGAAGCACGTGGCTCCTCTGGGCCCAGTTATATGCTGATGGAAACCAATCAAGGAAATGCCAAAATGGTCGACGCATTTTGCTCAGGAAAAGTAAAATACCCTGTCTCTAACTCACTGATGTACAGCATTTACAAAATGTTACCCAACGATACCGATTTGACTGTTTTTCGTGAAAAAGGAAAAATTCAAGGTTTCAATTTTGCCTTTATCGACAGTCATTTTGACTATCATACGGCACAAGATCGGTTTGAACATTTGGATCCCAAAACACTCGCGCACCAAGGAACTTATTTGGTTCCACTGCTGAAACATTTCGGAAATGCTGATTTGAGTAACTTAAATTCAAATCATGACAAGGTTTATTTCAACATTCCTTTTTCGATGGTAAGCTATCCGTTTTCTTGGATTTTACCCATGGTAATTATTGGATTTGTCTTGTTTTTTTTGGTTGTTTTTGTTGGAATGGGAAAACAAGTATTGCGTTTGGATGAAATTATAAAAGGATTTGTACCGTTACTCGCATCTTTGGTTATCGCAGGCTTGTTGACTTTTTTGGGGTGGAAATTAGTATTGAATATTTACCCGCAGTACAACGATATTCTTCACGGATTTACCTACAATGGTCACGATTATATTTATGGGTTTGTGTCGTTAACATTGGCCATATGCTTTGTTTTTTATCGAAATAAGGGTAAACGAAACCCAGAAATGAATCAAACTGTTGCGCCATTATTAATTTGGTTGGTTATCAATTTGATCATTGCTTTGCAGTTAAAAGGAGCCGGATTCCTAATCCTACCTGTTTTTGCAACTACTTTGATGTTGGGTTATTTTGTGTTATTGCAAAAATCAAATGCGGTTTTCAACTTGGTTTTGGCACTTCCTACCGTAGTCATTTTGGTTCCTTTCATTCAAATGTTTCCCATTGGTTTGGGATTAAAAATTTTGGTTGGAAGTAGTATTTTGACTGTGTTGAGTTTTGGTTTGTTACTGCCTATTTTCGGTGCGTTTCCCAAAAAAGGAATTTGGTCTACGCTATTCTTCTTACTTGCCGTTGGATTATTCATCAAAGCGCACCAATCCTCTGGTTATAGCTACGGAAAAGCCAAGCCGAATAGTTTGGTTTATATTTTGAATGGCGATAACAATACAGCCAATTGGGCCACTTACGACTCTAATTTGGATGAATGGACAAAAGGGTATTTGGGCGAAAAACCCAAAAGTGCTCAATCGCTCCATAGTGATAAGCTATACAGCAAGTACGGTTCGCAGTATACCTACATGGCTGATGCGCCACTCAAAAACATACCAAAACCGACCATCCGATTTGTAAAAGATTCGGTAATGGGAAGTCAACGCTATTTGAAAATAGTGATAACTCCCAATCGTACCGTAAATCGTTATGACTTTTTTAATAAAAACAACACAACACTGCGTCATTTCAAGGCCAATGGTGTTCAATCGATTGAAGTAAAAAGCAACATTATTGCCCAAAAAACCAATAAAATACTCAGCTATTATGTGGTTGACAATTTGCCTTTAGAACTGGAATTTTCGATTGATGCCAACCAAGAACTCGATTTGAGTTTGGTAGAAAGTTCGTTCGACTTGATGCGCAACCCATTATTTACGATGTCCAAACGACGTCAATGGATGATTCCGACGCCTTTTGTACTTACTGATGCCGTGATTATTAAACAACAGTTACGTCCAACACCAACTTCTACTGACGAAATCGTTCCTCAATGAAACAAGTAAGTATTTTGGGCTGTGGATGGCTTGGGTTACCGTTGGCACAATCCTTTCTAGAAAAGGGTTATCGTGTTCAGGGTTCCACTACTTCTGAAGAAAAAATCCAAAAACTAAAAGAAACTGGAATTCATCCTTTTTTGATTCGAATGGAAGAAGAGCAGGTAATAGGCGATATGGCTTCATTTCTTCAAAACTCGACTATATTGATTGTTGCTATTCCACCCAAATTACGCAACAATGCATCTGATACTTCGTCTGCGCAAAGCATGGCATTTGTTTCAAAAATCAGCGCTCTAATTGCTTATATTGAAAAATCATCGATTGAAAAAGTGCTTTTTGTGAGTTCGACTTCGGTTTTTGCCGATCACAACACAATAGCTACAGAAACCACGACACCTCAACCTGAAACCGAAAGTGGAAAGCAACTACTAGTTGCCGAAAATAAACTGTTAAGCAACTCCAAATTTAGCACTACTGTTGTCCGATTTGGTGGATTGATTGGTGATGATCGTCATCCGGTTTATTTTTTATCGGGCAGAAGCAATATTGAAAACCCGGAAGCACCAATTAATTTGATTCATCAAACGGATTGCATTGGCATTATTCACAAAATTATAGAAACCCATTCTTGGAACGAAATCTTCAATGCTGTAGCGCCCTTCCATCCGACAAGGAAAGAATATTACACCCAAAAAGCAAAGGCGTTGAATTTGGCTATTCCAGAATTTAACCAGAGTAAGCCTTCGGTTGGAAAGACCATCTTGAGTGAAAAATTAACTCAAAATTTGAATTACGTTTTTAAAAAACCCGAATTATGAACACCAATGACATTATAGGTACTTTGGGTGTTTTTATCATTTTGCTCGCTTATTTTTTGAATAATTTTTCATTTATCAAACAAAATGGCACCCTTTATTTCATACTTAACGTTGTTGGTGCAAGTATTGCCTGCTACACTTCTTACTTAATCAATTACATTCCGTTTGTAATTTTAGAGGGAACTTGGGCTGTAGTAAGTTTGATGGGGTTGATTCAAAACCTAAAAAAACCCCAAGAATAACTTGAGGTTTTGTTTATTTACCAGATTTTTACCCTTTTGTCAGGTTGCAAATACAGTTTGTCGGTTTCTTTAATATCGAAAGCTTGGTAAAATTCATCCAAATTCAAAAGCGGCACATAAGCTCTATACATACCAGGCGAATGCGGATCTGTTTTTACTTGATTCTTGATGGCTTCGTCGCGTGATTTGGTTCTCCAGATAGTTGCCCAAGAAATAAACAAACGTTGTTCTGGAGTGAAACCATCAATTAATCCAGGATTTCCGTTGGCTTTTAAGAACAATTGCAAACCATCATAAGCCGCATTAATTCCACCTAAATCACCAATATTTTCACCCAAAGTAAATTTTCCATCCACAAAAACACCAGGTAAAGGCTCAAGAGCGCTGTATTGAGCAGCCAAAGCACCGCCCAAACCAGTAAATTGTTTCAAATCGTCTTCAGTCCACCAGTTTACCAAGTTTCCATCGGCATTGTAACGCGATCCTGAATCGTCAAATCCATGAGAAATTTCATGACCAATTACAGCTCCAATTCCACCATAATTAACTGCTTCATCTGCTTTGTAGTCGTAAAATGGAGGTTGCAAAATAGCGGCTGGAAACACAATTTCGTTATTGGTTGGATTATAATAGGCATTGACCGTTTGTGGCGACATTCCCCAACGCGATTTATCAACTGGTTTTTCTAGATCGGCCATGTTTTCTGCAAAACCCCACTTGGAAACATTTTGCATATTCTCGTAATAATTTCCGCCCTCTTCAACGCTTTTAATAGTCAATTTAGAATAATCTTTCCATTTGTCTGGATAGCCAATTTTGACGGTAGACTTTCTCAATTTATTGATGGCTCCTTTGCGGGTTTCGGCAGTCATCCAAGGTAATTGATTGATTCTATTTTCGTACGCTAAGAAAATATTATCAATCATTTTTTTTGCTTTTTCTTTCGCTTCCGCTGGGAATTTTTTCTCTACATACAATTTACCCAATGCTTCACCAACTGTTCCATTTACTACCTGTAATGCTCTTTCTTCGCGAGGACGCTGTTTTTTGGCTCCTTGCAATGTTTTGCTGTAAAACTCCCAACTGGCCAACTCAATTTCAGTAGTCAAAACATCGGAAGCTTTATTGATTAATGTCCAACGCAGATAGGCTTTCCAATCGTCGATTTTTTTTGCTTCAAAAATTGATTGCAAAGCCGCCATGTATTTGGGTTGCGAAACGTTTAAGGAATCCAGCTTTTTGATTCCAACACTTGCAATAAACTTTTGCCAATCTACTGCTGGAGTCAACTTCTGCAAATCGGCCACGGTCATCATATTGTATGTTTTTCGTCGGTCTCTTCGCTCAACACGATCCAATCTTGGTGTAGCCATCTCGGTCTCAAGACTCAATACTCTAGCCGCATCTGTATTGGCTTGTTGGTCGTTGAGTCCCAAAAATTTTAACATTCGAGCAACATGAACTACATACTTTTCTCTTTTTTCTTTTGAATCTGGATCATTGGAAACATAGTAATCTCTATCGGGTAAACCCAAACTTCCCAAGCCAATATTTACGATATTTCTGTTGCTGTTTTTAGCGTCTGGATTCACGTTAATACCGTAAAAACCTATTCCGCCAACAGGTGCCATTTCACTAATTAAATTGTTGACATCTTGAACTGTTTTGATCGCATTGATTTTATTTAACGTAGTTTGTATGGGCTTAATTCCGAGTTTATTTCTGGTAATAGTATCCATGTACGTTTTATAAACATTAACCGCTTTGGCCTGATCCGACTTAGGGTCGAGTTTTTTTGTTGCCGCTTCTTTGAGAATCGCCAACGCATCACGATCTGTATTTTGGCGCAATTCATCAAAACTTCCCCAACGAACTCGATCGTTTGGAATTTCGGTTTTGTCGAACCAAAGTCCGTTTACATACCTAAAAAAATCGTCACCTGGTTTGACGTTTTTATCCATATATTGGATATTGATTCCTGTTCCTTTTTGTTGAGCTGAAAGTTGGCTCAGTCCTAAAATCGAACAAAGCACTAGTATACATTTTTTATTCATAATTATTTTTTGGTTATTTTTTTGATTGTAGATTGATTACCTGATTTGATTTTTACAAAATAAATGCCACTTGAAGCATGGCTCAAATCAAATTGCAAATTGTCACTCGCTTGATTATTAACCACCACGTTCATTTGTTTTCCTAATATGTCAAAGACTTGAATTTCATCAATTGTATTATTTCTTGAAGCTAGTGTAAACAATCCACTTGAGGGATTAGGGAAGATAATCAAATCGTTTACATCAAATTCTTCATTAGCCAATGTTCCACTGATTACAAAATCATCGATAACGACCCCATCTTCTACTACACTCTGATCCGATTGGAAGACAAATCTGAAAATAACATTCGTTTCGGCGGCTAGACTGTTTAATGGATAAAAATAAGTAGTCAACGAACTATCGGTTCCTGTCCATTGCGCTCCCACACAATTGTAGCAATCATTTCCTGCGGTATCTGGTGTTCGATCGCTGTTGTACCAGTTGGGTCCCATTTCTCCTAAAACCTGCCAAGATTGCCCTAAATCGGTTGAATACTCAACATACAAAATATCCCAATTATTTTCTAAATCATAAGCCAGTTTAAAACTGATTTGCGGATTTGCTAGTTGAGTTAAATTGTAACATTCCGATATCAAGAACGATTTTGTCATGTCGGGATAGGTTCCCGTTGTATTGGTTGTGTACACCTTGTTGGAACCCGAATTCAAAATTCCGCCAACTCTTACATCACGAGTCCATATTCCAGTTGAACTTCCTTCGTCGTTTTCCAATAAATCATCTGTAGCATTCTCAAATGTATTGGTTACATTCACCTCTCCAGCATCGTTGATGTAAAAAACACCTTGGGCTGAATTGTTGTCTGTGTAAGGATCATTAGGAATGATTGAATTCACAGTAAAATCGTAAGCTCCTTTAGCCAAACTTACAGTTGGCAAACCAACAGAGAGTGTTTGATTGGCAGACAAATTACCTGTCCAATTGTACGTATATGGTGTTGTATTATAGGAATAGTTGAACGCAATTGATGTGATTGGGTTTAAACCATTATTTTTAACTGTAATTTGTGGAGTTACGTTGCTGTCACAATTCACATTAACCGAAGAAGGACTTGTAATTTCAACTATTTTTACATCGTTGGCAGCGGTTTCAATTGGAATAGTAGACTGCCAAATACCACGACCGTAAGTAGCTGCTACAATTTTGGCATCTTCTAAGTTAACTTCCAAATCAGTAACGGCAACATTGGGCAAATTGGTGTCAAAAGGTTCCCATTGTGACATGGTATCATCTCTGTAGTATACTCCTAGACTGGTTCCTAGGTAAAGCGGATTAGACGAGTTTCTTCCTTGGTGAACTATTACATTTTTCCCAATATCTGGTAGGCCTTCGGAGATACTAACAAAAGTAAAACCTCCATCGGTTGATTGCAATGCTTCGCCTGTGATACCAGAAGTAGTTAGATAAACTCTATTACTATCAGTTGAATGCACATCTACAGAAGTAATATTATCGGGTGCTCCATAAGCAGTCGTAAAAGTGACGCCTTTATCGGTACTTTTGTATAATATATTGTTATTAGCCACATACATAATAAAATCGTTCGAAGGATCAATGGCGATAACTTCTACACTTCCACTTCCTAGAGAATTTGTACTTTGTTGAATCCAATTTGAACCGCTCAACTTGTACAAATTGCTGTAACCTGAAAACAATTCTCCTGCAGAGTTCATCATCAGAGGAGTAATCCAATTTCCATTCTCTCCTGCTGGCTCATTAACAGCAGAACTCAGTGAATTTCCTGCATCATTACTAATATACAATCCACCTCCATTTTGAATAAAGCCATAGTACAAATTATTGTTTGTTGGATGAATTGCCGTATCCATTCCATCGGCACCATAATAGTTTTTCCATTCGTTGTTGCTGTATGCATAGCCCCCGTTATCTTGTAAACCTCCTACCATTTTGGAAGCTGTCTGTTTGGAGACAGAAATTCTGTAAAATTGTCCAATTTGAGCAGTGGCTGTTTTATCTGTAAACGAACCCGCAGCATCTTCCGAAACATATACACCACCATCACTTCCACAATACAATTTATTTCCATAAAACCTCAAAAAATGGATATCTGCATGGGTGTAAGCTGCCGCTGTAGGATCATTCCAATTGTTTACCTTAGTACATATAACTCCACCATTAGTAGACTTCCAAATATTCAAACAACCCGTGAAGATTTGATTGGGATCTGTTGGAGAAACAGCAAGAGCTAAATCAAACCAAGCTTGATTGGATTCAAAAATGTTAGTGTTATCTGAGGTTTTTGACCAATTGCTACCTCCGTTAGTGGAGCGGTAAATACCCTGAAAAGCATAGCCTGTGGTGGCACTTAAGATATAGATGTATTCTGGATTGGCTGGTGTAACATCCAACAACAAACGAGCTGAACTAGCTGGTAATCCGGTGGTAATCATAGAAAAAGTAGCTCCCGAATTGGTTGAGCGATAAAAGCGATTGTTAGAAACGGCATAAACGGTGGAAGGTGAACCTGGTTTTAATCGAATTCTTCCTTGCGAAAAATCTCCTGCCTGAACTAGCGTCCAAGTTGAACCTGCATTGGTGGTTCTGTACAATCCGTCGTTGGTGGCAACCCAAAGCATATTTGAATCGGTAGGATGAATAATAATATCTCCTGCATAGCTGTTTGTATCATTAAAAACTAAGCCTGTCGTATTCCAAGTTAATCCCCCATCAACTGATTTTAAAACGCCAACAGAATAGGTATCGGCTCCGTCACAATCTCCTGTAGCGATGTAAATAATATTCGAATTGTTGTAATCCACGGCAATACCGGATACTCCAATTTGAGGAAGATCATCACTCATAGGAGTCCAACCATCGCCAGCATTAGTTGATTTCCAAATTCCACCCGCTGGTGTTCCTATGTAGACTGTATTCGGATTAGAAGGGTCGACTAAAACCGTATTAACCCTACCTTGACCAGACGACCACGAACCTGTATTGGTATGGGTAAAAGGTCCGACAGGCTCCCAATTGCTCACAGGAACTTGAATAGAATTGTTCGAATTGCGATGTAACCTCCGATTTGTTTTAGCATTGAAAGCCTCTTGTATTTGTTGAGGCGTAATTAAATGACCTTGTTTGTCGGTTTTGTTTCGCCAGTGATTTTCCCATCGCATAAAGGGTTTGTAGCCGCTTCCTTTTTGCGTTTTGTCGTGTGTTTCCCAGTATTGATTAAATAGAGTTACCAACTCATCGATCGAAGCTTGGCCTTTTTTGGCTTGTTCATTGCCAACCAACCATGGTGCGCTGGTATTGTATTGCGAATACCCTAAAAATCCTAAAAAAAACAGTGTAAAAAGTGCAATTTTTTTCATAGTATGCTCAATTTTTTCCAAATATAAATAAATTATGAATAATTAAGGTTTTCTTTAACATCATACAAATCATTATTAACAGATGTTTATTTATTTTTGGAAAAAATTTTCAAATGGCCTCTCTCCTAAAAAAATACAGGATTTTTATTGGTTTTTTTGTCGTGTTTTCAACGGTTACAATTGCGCTTTTTTACTCCGTTTTAAAGCCAGTTAAAACACTTCCTATCTATGCACCGAGTGATGTTAATCCAGAAATGGTCGATTCGACCGTTCAGTATGTTGCTAACAAGCACACGATAGCCGATTTCAAGTTTGTCAATCAAAACGGAAAAATTGTTACTCAAAAAGACTACGAAGGAAAAATATATGTTGCAGATTTCTTTTTTACCACTTGTCCGACTATTTGTCCGAAAATGACTACCAACATGGTCTGGTTACAAAACCAAATCAAAAACAATCCCAAGGTGATGCTCCTTTCTCATTCGGTTACACCAGATATTGATTCGGTACCTGTTTTGAAACAATATGCTCTAAAAAAAGGAGTTATAGATGGAAAATGGAATTTGGTTACGGGTGACAAAAAAGACATTTATTATATCGCTCGAAAGTCGTATTTGGCTGTAAAAACGGGAAATCCAAAAGAACTGTATGACATGGTTCACACCGAAAATTTTGTTTTGGTAGACACCAAACGAAGAGTACGCGGATTTTATGACGGAACCAATTTAGATCAACCAACCGAACCTGGAATAAAAAACGTCAAGCAACTACTGGAGGATATTCTTTTTTTGTGTGAAGAAGAAAGCAAGTAATAGATTTAGCGTTAACAACACTAAATTTTATATTAAACTTGATAAAAATAATGTCTTTTCCAAGACAAATTCCTACTTTTGTATTTTAATTCAATCTAAATAAATTGTGGGTATTACATTGGAACAACTCAAAATCGGACAAAAAGGCATCATTTCTGAACTGAAAATTGATGAAATTCCGCTTAAGTTGCTCGAAATGGGTTGTTTACCTGGAAATAGTGTTGAATTAATTCAAATTGCACCATTTGGTGATCCGTTGTATTTTAACATCAATGATTCACACGTTGCTATTCGGGTAGAAACAGCCAAAGCCATCGAAATTACTACAGAAAATAACTAATCGATGGCACACAAAACAATCAAAGTAGCACTTATTGGTAATCCTAATACAGGAAAAACATCGGTTTTTAACCAACTTACAGGTTTGCATCAACAAGTGGGAAATTACCCTGGAATTACCGTTGAGAAAAAAATAGGCTACTGTAAATTATCTAAAAACGTTAAGGCTACAATACTAGATTTGCCTGGAACTTACAGTTTGAACGCCAGTTCGATGGATGAAAATGTAGTAATCGAATTGATGTTGAATAAAAACGATGAACATTTTCCCGACGTAGTGGTAGTTGTTTCCGAAGTGGAAAACTTAAAGCGAAATCTGCTTCTTTTTACACAAATCAAAGATTTAGAACTTCCTGTAATTTTGGTCATCAATATGAGTGATCGAATGAAGCTGAAGGGAATCGAATTGGATATTCCGTATTTAGAACAACATCTAAAAACAAAAATTGCCCTGGTTAGTTCACGCAAAAGTATTGGTATTGAACAAATCAAAGAATTGATTTTGAATTACCAATCGATTTCTACCGAGCCGTGCTTAAACGCCTCTTCCATTGACAGCGAGTATTTTGATAAGCTTCGAAAAGCCTTCCCCAATCAATTAGTGTACAAACTTTGGTTGGTCATTACGCAGGATGTAAATTTCTTGAATTTGGACCGAAAGGAAATGAAAAGCTCGTTTACCAAATCGCATGCAGATTTGCGGATGTTGCAGCAAAAAGAAACCATTAAAAGGTATCAATTTATCAACGATACGTTGAAGGTTGGCCAAAAAATTGACCGTACCAAAGCTACCGATTTACGGGCCAAACTAGACCGAATTCTGACACACAAAATCTTTGGTTACGCTATTTTCTTATTCATTCTGTTTGGCATTTTTCAGTCGATTTTTGATTGGTCAAGTGTGCCGATGGACTTTATAGATAGTACTTTTGCCAATTTAGCTTCGTATACCAAAACCCATTTGCCCTCAGGCGAATTGACTAACTTAATCAGTGAAGGCATCATTCCTGGAATTGGTGGAATTTTGATTTTCATTCCACAAATTGCCTTCCTCTTCCTTTTTATTTCTGTCTTAG